>JBEKJO010000065.1:0-30193 GCA_050011195.1 Verrucomicrobiota bacterium
TGGTACCAGACGAGGGGGCAGCCCTTGAGGAGGACGCCAGGCCGGGCGCGGCGGGTGCAGCGGGGATCGTAGTTGTAGTGGATGATCATGTTGGCCTTCTGAGGGGCGGTTCAAATCTGAGCGTATATTGTCTTACATGGGGCAAAATATGGAACGAGGAATTGAAATTGTCAAATGCCGATTGGTGATTGGTGACTGGTGATTGGGGACTGGTGATTGGGGACTATTGGCGGTGCGTGCGCACAAGAGATTTTGCCAAGGATGCGCGAAGTTTCGATACCGCACTGCGCCTTGCCCACGCTCAGCCGCTCACTGCATAAACGCCCGGTAGAACCGCGCTGGCTGGCCGACTCCGGCAGAATCAAGGAACAGATAGGGGCTGGCCGGCAAATTGGTCAGGGAAAGCAGATTCATCCAGTTGGCGCCCGCCAGACTGGTGCTGTATTGCACCACGAAGTTGCTGCTCAACATGCCGTCCAGGTTCAGCAGCGGGTAGCCTGAAGAACTGAAGGCGAGCTTGCACCAGCCGGCCCGCGTCAGCATACTCAACACTATGCCGCTGTCGTGGAATGAGATTCGCCACCGCGCCATCGCTTTCAGCCGCGAATGGCAAGGCGAAACGCGCGAAGCCGCCGAGCGCCAATCCTTCTGGAATGACTTCTTCAACGTCTTCGGCGTCCGCCGCCGCACCGTCGCCACCTTCGAGGAGCCGGTCAAAAAGCTCTCCGGCGACTGGGGCTTCATTGACCTGTTCTGGCCGGGCCGCCTGCTCGCCGAGCACAAATCCGCCGGCGGGGACCTCGGCAAGGCTCACGCCCAGGGCATGGATTACATCCGCGGCCTCAAGGACACTGGGCGCGACCGTGAGATTCCCCGCTGGCTGATCGTCTCGGATTTCGCCCGCATCGCCCTCCACGACCTCGAACCGGAGCAGGACCCCGACGCCCCGTTGCTCAAGCGTCTCCCGCCCAGTGTCGAGTTCCCGCTGGCCGATCTCCATAAATACGTCCGCCATTTCGCCTTCATCGCCGGCTACACCCATCACCGGCTCAATCCCGAGGACCCGGCCAACCTGGAAGCTACCCAGCTCATGTGCAACCTGCACGACGCCTTGCAGGCGGGCGGCTACACTGGCCACGAACTCAAGCGCTTCCTTGTCCGCATCCTCTTCTGCCTCTTTGCCGAGGACAACGGCATCTTCCCCCAGAAAGCCTTCGAACTGTTCCTCCGTGACCGCACCGCGGAGGACGGCTCCGATCTCGGCGTCCGGCTGGAACAACTCTTCCGCGTCCTCAACACCGACACCCCGCAACGCCAGCGCAATCTCGACGAGGAACTCCGCGACTTCCCCTACGTCAACGGCGAGCTGTTTGCCGAGCGTCTCGAATTCGCCGAGTTCAACGCCGACATGCGCAACGGCCTGCTCGCCTGCTGCGGCTTCCGCTGGGAAACCATCTCCCCTGCCGTCTTCGGCTCGCTCTTCCAGGCGGTCATGGACAGCAAGGAACGCCGACAGATTGGCGCGCACTACACGGCGGAGAAGAACATCCTCAAACTCATCCGCTCCCTGTTCCTCGACGACCTCCGCACCGAGTTCGAGAGCATCAAGGCCGACCGCTCCACCCGCCGCACCGCCCGACTTGAAGAGTTCCACGACAAGCTGGCGAAACTCCGCTTTCTCGATCCCGCTTGCGGCTGCGGCAACTTCCTCGTCCTCACCTACCGCGAACTGCGCAAGCTGGAACTTGAAGTCCTGCTGTACCCTCACGGCCAGCAGCACGAAATGTCGCTCGACGACGTGAACCGGCTCTCCAAGCTCAACGTCCACCAGTTCTATGGCATCGAGATTGAGGAATTCCCAGCCCGCATCGCCGAGGTCGCCCTTTGGCTGACTGACCACCAGGCCAACGTCGCCCTCTCCCAAGCGTTCTCGCAATTGGTGCTCCGCCTGCCGTTGCGCGCCTCGCCCCACATCGTCGTCGCCAACGCCCTCCGAATAGACTGGCGCGCCGTCCTCCCGCCCGACCAATGCTCTTTCGTCCTCGGCAACCCGCCGTTTGTCGGGAAGCATTTAATGACCGCGGAGCAAGGCGCGGACATGGAACTCGTTTGGGGAGACATTAACGGCACCGGCGTGCTCGATTACGTGACCGCTTGGTATAAGCGCGCTGCCGAGTACATTCACGGCACGCGAATACGGGTCGCATTCGTTTCCACAAACTCCATCACGCAAGGCGAGCAAGTCGGCGCGCTCTGGCCGCCACTGTTCCAGCGGTATGGCCTCAAGATTCACTTCGGCCATCGCACTTTTGCGTGGGAAAGCGAAGCGCGTGGCAAAGCACACGTTCATGTCGTCATCATTGGCTTTGGCGCGTTCGATGTCGCCAGTAAGCGCATTTATGACTACGGAGACGGCGGCGACAAAGACACTGTAAGCACGGCCGGAAACATTAGCCCGTACCTGATTGAAGGCTCTGACATTGCTATTGTGTCGCGCAGCAATCCGGTCTGCCAAGTGCCTAACTGCAATTATGGCAGCAAACCAACCGACGGCGGTCACCTCATCATCGAAGAGGAAGACCGCAAGGAATTCCTAGCAGCGAATCCAGACGCTAAGAAGTTCATCCGTCCTCTTCTGTGCGCAGAAGAGTATCTGTACTCAGTGCCGCGTTGGTGCCTTTGGCTCGTTGATGCCTCACCAGCAGAAATCCGTTCCGTCGCCGGAATCAAGAAGCGCGTGGAGGCGGTTCGTGACTTCCGACTTGCGAGCAAGAAGGCACCGACCCGGGAGATGGCGAATCAGCCGACTGTCTTCGCGGAAGTCAGACAACCAACCTCACGTTTCATAGTCGTTCCGCAACACACATCCGAGACGCGCCATTATGTTCCGTTCGGTTATTTCTCCCCAAGCCACATCGTCCATAACAGTTGCTCAGCCATACCCGGCGCGACGCGGTGGCACTTCGGCGTCCTCTCCTCAACAATGCACATGGCGTGGGTCCGGCACGTATGCGGTAGGCTTGAGTCCCGTTACCGGTATTCGACAAGGCTCGTTTACAACAACTACCCGTGGCCGGGAAAAGTGACGGCCAAGCAGCGGGCGGCGGTGGAAGCGGCGGCGCAGGCGGTGTTGGACGCGCGGGCGCAGTACCCGACCTCGACGCTGGCTGATTTGTATGACCCGTTGACGATGCCCGCGCCGCTGCTCAAGGCGCATCAGCAACTCGACCGCGCCGTGGACCGCTGTTACCGGCCCGAGCCGTTTCCCAGCGACCGCCACCGCGTCGAATACCTCTTCGCCCTCTACGAGAAGCTCACCGCTCCCCTGGTCGCCGCGGCGAAACCGAAGAAGCTGCGAAAACTCTCCCGAGCGGTCCCGTCACCGTGAGAGGCGATCCTTACGGCCCTGCCACGCGAGCCGCCTCCTGAGCGGGTTTGGATTGCGGGCGTCGTTCGGACCCCTTCCAGGCTGTTCCGCCTCGACCCGGACGGATTTGGGCCAGTCCCCGCCGGACCCGGAGTGCACCCCGCTGGCAGCGGTGTCAGACCTTGGGCGGCGGCTTGTCTTTCAGTGCCAGGGCCGATGCCCCGGCGGCGAGACGGCGAAGCTCCTCGGCATTGCGCACGACCGGACCAGCGTGAGGATGCGCCTCGGACCACGCGCGCAATTGGGCGAAGAATTGGTCCACGTCATACCCCGCTTCGGCGGCAAGTTGATCTTTGATGCGCCAGACTTCTTCGAGGATGGAATTCGCTTTCATAGGCTCAATCTCCCGCAAGTTCAATCGGTGTGCAAATTTCCGGCAACACCAGCCCGCGCCCGGCTATGAAAGTCCGCAGCCCTTTCTGCAAATGCGGGTTGGCCAGATGCCGGCAGTTCCAGGTTAACAGGTAGTCCACCTTGTGCAACGAGGCTACGGCGGCGTGCAGCGCGTCGGAAATCACCGCGGGCGGCAGCAACCGTTCCTGCACCAGTTCTTTCGCCAGCAAGCGCACCGCGTCATCCACCCGCAGCACCGGAATTTCCGACAAGGCCTCCACACGGCGGCGGCTCATGGCCGGATCGCCCAGCGACACTTCCCGGAGCACTTCCTCGGAAGTCACGCACCGATAGCGTGCTCGCTCCTCCCGCCACCATTCCCGCGTGATTTCCTGGTGAGCGGTCAGGATCAAATCCCGGCTTGGATTCGCCACAAGGTAGCTGACGATGGTCGTCTCAATGTAAATGGTTTCCATTTGCAGCCGTTGCGTGATGCACCCCGGAGTCATCCTGCTTTCCCGCCGCAGACGCAAGGCGATTCTTGCGGGCCTGGCAGCGGAGATTAAGATTACGATTACGATTAAGAGCAGGCAGCAGACGCTTGCTGACGGGGTTGGGATTGCGGGCGTCGTTCGGGCCCCTGCCAGGCTGTTCCGCCTCGACCCGGACGGGTTTAGGCCCGGCCCCGCCGGGCCTTAGGCGCCGTACTCGTGGTCGGGTTTTTCCCGGAGCACGGAGGTGCTCTCCGCGAAGCCTTCGAGCACGACCCGCTGCAGCGTTGCGTTGTCGCCGAACCGTCGCACGGCGTCCAGCACTTCCAGGCCGGCCAGCCTGCCCGCAGCGTCGTAGTCCGCCGCTATGCCTTCGGCCAGATGTTTGGTCGTCACCGTCGTCTCGCGGAAGACGATGCTCAAGGCGTCCACTTCTGGATCGTAACTCAGTTTCATGCTCGCACCTTCTCAATGTAAATGGTTTCCATTTGCAGCCGTTGCGTGATGCACCCCGGAGTCATCCCGCTTTCCCGCCGCAGACGCAAGCCGATTCTTGCGGGCCTGCCAGCGGAGATTAAGATTAAGATTACGATTAAGACCAGGCAGCAGCCGCTTCCTGACGGGGATGGGTATATCAGGGCAGGCTCGCCCGGCCTGCGCCCTTGCTTGCCTCCGATGAATCCAGTATAGGGAGTGCGTCACGATGACTGCGCTTCCCTTTTCTCGCGTCGCACTGCTCGGAACCATGCTGGCACTGGCCGGCTGCGGCAAACCCGAGGCGGCCAAGCCCAGCGCCCCGCATCCTCTGCCCCCGTCCCCGCTCAGGGCCAAAGGCGGCCCTGGCCAGCCAGGCGGGCGTTTTGTAATCGCCGCCAGCGCCAGTCCAAAGACATTCAATCCCCTCTTTGCCCTCGATGGCGCGTCCGACGGCATCATCCGCCTGCTGTTTGCCCCGCTGGTCAACTTGGATTGGGCCACGCAGCAACCCGGTCCCGGCCTGGCCGAGTCCTGGTCCGTGGCCCCGGACCAGAAGACCTGGACGTTCAAACTGCGCCAGGGCGTGCGCTGGAGCGACGGCGAACCGCTCACGGCCGGTGACGTCGTGTTCACGTGGAACGACCTCATGTATAACCCCGAGTTCAACCGGACCACCCTCGACCTGTTCCGCATCGGCGGCCGGCAGTTTGCCGTGACCAAACTCGATGACTTCACGCTACAGGTGGTCACGCCGGAGGTTTTCGCGCCGTTCGTGGAGTTTTTCGGCAGCGTGCCCGTCCTCCCCAGACATGTCTTGGAGCCCACGGTGAAAGCCAAAGTCTTCCCCATAGCTTACGGCGTCAACTCGAAGCCTAATCGGATTGTCGGCTGCGGACCCTATCGGCTGAAGGAATTCCGGCTCGGGCAATTCACTTTGCTGGAGCGCAACCCTGAATACTGGGTGGCCGACTCGCAAGGCCGCCGCTTGCCCTGGTTCGACGAGGTGATGTTCACCGTAAACGCCGGGCCGGGGACCGAGGCGGCGCTTTTCCTCGACGGGAAAAGCGACGTCTGCGAAACGATCCGCTCGCAGAATTACGCGCAGTTCAAGCAGGCTGCAGCCGCCGGACGCTTCCAGCTCGTCGAACTCGGGGTCGGCGCCGAACGCGATTTCCTCTGGTTCAACCAAAACACCGGGACCGACGCCGTGGGCAACCCTATCGTTGATCCGGCCAAGCTCAAATGGTTTCGCAACAAGAAATTCCGGCAGGCATTCTCCTGCGCCATCGACCGCGACCGCCTGGTGCGCGAGGTTTACGGCGGACATGCGGAGGCGGCCTGCGGTTTCCTGTCCACGGAAAACCAGAAATGGAACAACCTCAATATCCCCCGCTACGGCTTCGATCCCTCCCGCGCTCGCGCCCTGCTGGCGGAGATGGGCATTCAGGAGCGCAATGGGGACGGCGTGATGAAGGACGCGGACGGTCACCCGCTTGAAATCCTGTTCTATTCCAACACCGGCAATCCCCTTCGCGAAAGGGCGGCGGCGCTGATCGTGGAAGACCTTATGAAAATGGGCGTCAAGCTCGTTTACCTGCCCGTCGCCTACCAGGCGCTGCTGGAGAGAATCAACGCGACCTTCGACTACGAGTGCGCCTTAATGGGTCTGGGCGGCGGCGGCGGCGACCCGGCCTCCCAGTTGAACGTGCTCCGGTCGAGTGAAGAACTCCACCAGTGGTTCCCCCTCCAGAAGACGCCCTCCAGCGACTGGGAGGCCCGCATTGACTCCCTCATGGACGCCCAGATGCGGACGCTGGATTTTGCGCAGCGCAAGAAATGCTTCGACGAAGTGCAGGTCATTCTGGCCGAGGAGCAGCCGATGATTTACACCGTCACCCCGTTCGCCGCCGCCGCCATCCGTTCGGACGTCGCCAACCTCCGCCCCGCTGTGTTGAGCCCTTACTACCTCACCTGGAATCTGGAGGAGCTCTATTTCAAGAAGAAGTGAAGCGCCATTGCCCTTGCGTAGCGGCCTTTAGCCCGGAATTCTCATACCTCGCACAAACTGCCGACAGGGTGTAGCCGCCGACGGCAGTCGGCGCTATCTTTCGGAACTGAGAATCAGCGCCGACTGCCGTCGGCGGCTACACGCTATGAAATCTCCCGGTTAGGCGAACAGCAATCGTATCGTGCGCCCCGGAAGACTTCCGGCCCGCCCCACTTGATTTTGGGCTTTTAACAGGCGAACTGTACGGACGGCCATCCCGGCGAGCTGAACCGTAGAGACAGTTCGAACCCCGGATTAAGGGCCGGACAGCGAAACGAGTAACCGTGAATTGATGTATGGAAGAGACGACAGCAGTTATTGAGACCCCTCCGGCGGCGAGTCCCTATTCGCGGAAGAACCCGTTCCTGGCGGAGTTGACACGGCACGATCGGTTGACCAAGCCAGGCTCTCTGAAGGACACACGTCATTTTGTGCTGAACCTCGCCGGGAGCGGCTTGACCTACCGGCCCGGCGACTCGCTGGGCGCCTTTGGCCGCAACTCCCCGGAGTTGGTGGAGGAAGTGATCGCGCTGCTGGGTTTCGAGCCTGAGGCCGCAGTGAGCGACCCGAAGGGCCAACCCACCACGCTCCGGCAGGCCTTGCTGCGAGATTACACCATCAACCGGGCGAACCGGAAAATGATGGCAGCCCTGGCCGAACGCATTCCGCCGGGCGAACAGCGCAACCGGCTGAGGGAACTCGTCAATAAGGGCGACGCCCTCAACGAATACGTCGATACCCGCGACTACGTGGACATCCTGAAAGAATTCGACGAAGCCCGGTTCCAGTCACCCGCCGAGTTTCTCGCCCAGCTCTCGCCGGTGGTGCCGCGGCTCTATTCCATTGCCTCCTCGCTGCAAGCGCACCCCAACGAGGCGCATCTGTGCATCACCGTGGTGCGTTATCAAACTCACGGACGCGCCAAGAAGGGATTGGCCTCCGGCTTCTTCGCCGACCACTCCGACATGTTCGTGAAGAACATCCCGGTTTACGTCCAGGAGTCGCGCACCTTCCGCCTGCCGAAGGATACCTCGACGGACATCATCATGTGCGGCCCGGGCGTGGGTCTGGCGCCGTTCCGCGCCTTTCTCGAACAACGCATCCTGGAGGGCGCGCCCGGGCGCAACTGGCTGTTCTTCGGGGAACAGCATCAGGCCACGGACTTCCTTTATGGGGACGAACTTCTGGATTATCAACGGAACGGCAAGCTGCACCGGCTCGACCTGGCCTTCTCCCGCGACCAACCCCAGAGGATTTACGTCCAGCATCGCATGGCTGAGGCGGCCAAAGAACTCTGGTCGTGGCTGCAGCGGGGCGCTTGCTTTTACGTGTGCGGCGACGCCCGTCACATGGCGAAGGATGTGCACCAGGCGCTCATCGACATCGCCCGGCAGGAGGGCGGGCTTTCCGCCGAAGCCGCGGCGGACTACGTGAACGTCACGCTGATGAAGACCGAGAAGCGGTATCTGCGGGATGTCTATTGAACAGCGGCCTTGTCCAGCCGGGCTAACAGTTCCTGGGCGAGCAGCTCGTAGGCGGCGGCGCCGCTGCTGTACTTATCGTAGTAAATGATGGGCTTGCCAAAGCTCGGCGCTTCGGCCAGCCGGGTGCTGCGCGGAATAATCGTCTCGAACACCCGTTCGCCAAAATGCTCGCGCACCTCACTGACGACTTGTTGCGAGAGCTTGGTGCGGCTGTCAAACATGGTCATCACCACTCCCGTCAGCTCCAGTCTGGGGTTGGCGCCATTGTCATGCAACTGGGCCATGATCCGGTTGAGCATCGAAAGGCCTTCCAGAGCGTAATACTCGCATTGCAAGGGCACGAGCACCCCGTGGGCAGCCACAAACGCATTGAGCGTGAGAATGCCGAGAGAGGGCGGGCAATCCACCAGGACCACGTCGAACCGCTGTGATTCCAGCACGGGCCGTAACGCTTGAGTAACGCGCTGCAGATGGTTGTCCGACCGCGCCAGCTCGATGTCCGCGCCGCACAAATCGACTTCGCTGGGGATCACTTGAAGGCGCTCAAAAGCGGTGTCTTGAATCTTGTCCAGCAACCCGCCCTGGCCCAGCAGCGCGAGATAAGCGCTGGCGCCCGCCTTCTTTTCCAAACCCACGCCGCTGGTCGCGTTGGCCTGCGGGTCGAGGTCGAACAGCAGGACGCGCCGGCCAACCGCGGCGACACAGGCGGCGAGATTGACCGCCGTGGTTGTCTTGCCGACTCCGCCTTTCTGGTTGGCGACAGCGATGACTTTGGTTGGCACGGGGGAGGAATACCGGAACCGAGGCCCCGATTCAAGTTTTCGCGGCTGCCAGACCGGATTTCCTTTTCCGCGCCGGAGCGACACTTTCGCTGGCTTTTGTCTCCGGCCGGCTGCATCATATCGGCATGAATTTGATCCTTTCGACGCATGATGTGACTTTGACCAAGGCCATCGAAGATCACCTTATCAGCCGAATCAACAAGCTGGAGCACCTGGACCGGTTTGCCATCAATGCGCGCGTGACGCTGGAGCACGACCAGACCAAAGCGCCGGAGCGGCAGTTCTCCTGTTCCATGCGTCTGTCGTTGCCCGGCCCCGACCTGTTCGCCGAAGACGTCGAAAGCGATCTCTATGCCGCCATCGACCTGGTGGCCAAGAAAATCGAGCAGCAAATCCGCAAGCGGCATAACAAATTCAAAGCCCGCAAGCACAAACAAGCCGCGCGCGGCAAACGCAGCCGTCAGGACAAGGAGCTGTGACCGTACTGGTTGATAGCAGGAAGAGTTGATAGTTGATAGCCGGATGACCGCCTCACTCAACCCTCAACCCTCAACTATCGACTATCGACTTCTTTTGCGCGCCCGCGTCGTTCTGCCGGTGTCCCAACCGCCGATTCGTGAAGGGGCGGTCCTGGTTTCGGGCCAACGCATCGCCGCCGTCGGACGTTGGCGCGATTTGTCCGCGCAGTGCCGCAGGCGGCCCGTGGACCTGGGTGAAGCGGTGTTAATGCCCGGCCTCGTGAACGCGCACTGCCATCTGGATTATACCGACATGGCGGGCCAGTTCCCGCCGCCGAAGGTGTTTGCGGATTGGCTTAAGCTGATCACCGAGACCAAAGCGGGGTGGACCTATTCCGACTATGCCCAATCTTGGCTGAACGGCGCCCGGATGCTCGTCCGCACCGGCACGACCACCGTGGCCGACATCGAAGCCGTGCCGGAACTGCTGCCGAAGGTTTGGGGAGGAACGCCGCTGCGCGTCTTCTCCTTTTTGGAAATGATCGGCATCAAGGGCCATCACCAGCCGCAGGCTATCGTTCAGGAAGCCGTGGAGCGCATCGATGCGCTCAAGGGCTTCCGCGGTTGCGCGGGCCTCTCGCCGCATGCGCCTTACTCGACCGTGCCGGAGTTGTTGCGCTTGAGCGCTCAGACCGCGCGCCGGCGCAATTGGCGCCTGACCACGCATCTGGCCGAATCGGCGCTGGAGTTCGAGATGTTCGCGCGCGGGCGAGGCGAGATGTTCGAATGGCTCCAGCGCAGCGGACGCGACATGTCGGACTGCGGCCTGGGTTCGCCGGTCCAGCACCTGGAACGTTGCGGCGCGCTGAGCGAGAGACTGCTGGCCGCGCACGCGAACTATCTGGGAAAGAAGGATGCCGCCCTCTTAGCCAGGCGCAAGGTGCACGTGGTCCATTGTCCACGCTGTCATTCCTACTTCCACCACGATCCGTTTCCGCTGCGCCGGTTGGCGAGAGCGGGAGTCAACGTTGGTCTCGGCACCGACAGCCTGGCGAGCGTCTATAAGGCCCGTTGTCAAAGCGTGGAGTTGAGCCTGTTCGAGGAAATGCGCGCGCTGGCGAAGAATGAGCCGTCGCTTTCGGCGAGGAAGATTGTACGGATGGCCACACTCAACGGCGCCCGCGCCTTGGGCCTGCAAGGGCAGAGCGGCGAGCTTTCCGAGGGTTCGTTTGCCGATCTCGTCGCCCTCCCTTTCGCAGGGAAAATAGCGGACATCTACGACAGCGTTCTGCATCATCAAGGGGATGTGGCGGCCAGCATGATTGACGGCCGGTGGGCCATCGCCCCGACGCGGACGTAACGCAGGCTAAGGGCCAGGCCGACATTGGCTTGGCGGAGCGTGGCTGGGAGCGGATGGCGGTCTGAGCGCAGCCGCACGCACATGCCTTTGTTCAAAAGAGCGCGGCCAGGGCGTTTGCCCAAGTGGCCTGGAGATCGCTTTTGTGCATGAGCTGGCCAGCCGAACGGCTGGCGGGTCTGCCGGCGGAGGTCGTCTTGCCGGATATTCGGGCCTTCGCCTCGCGCCGCCCCGACCTCGTGGTCGAAATGGCGCATCCGGCGGTCACGCGCCAAGGTGCCAATAGATTTATGGGAGCTTTATGGAAGCGCCCGCCGACTCCCACACATGGGGGTTGCGCCTCCGGGCGATTCGTGGGCACCATCGGGTGACTTAAGGGCTATGAGCGTCGAAACAGTTCTGGTGACTGGGGCATCGTCAGGCATTGGCCTTGAGCTGGCCCGGTGCTTCGCGGCCGACGGCTGCCGGCTGGTGCTGGTCGCGCGCAAGGGCAATGCGCTGGAGGCGCTGGCGACCGAGTTGAGGAAGGCCCACAAAATCCAGGCCCAGGTTTTCACCGCCGACCTCGCCCACCCGGAAACTCCGACCCGTCTGCTGGCCCACCTGCAAAGCGCCGGGCTCAAGGTGGATGTGCTGGTCAACAACGCCGGGTTCGGCGCGCAAGGACAGTTCGTGGAACTGCCCGTTGAGCGACAACTTGAGATGTTGCAGGTCAACATCACCAGCCTCACTTACCTCACGCGGCTATTGCTCCCCGGCATGGTCGAGCGCCGCCGCGGCGGGGTTCTCAACGTGGCCTCGACCGCCGCCTTTCAACCCGGCCCCGGCATGGCGGTTTATTACGCGACTAAAGCCTACGTGCTGTCCTTCAGTGAAGCCCTGGCCGAGGAACTGGTCGGAACGGGAGTGACGGTTACCGCGTCGTGCCCCGGCCCAACAGCCACGAATTTCGGCACTGCGGCCAACATGAGAACCCTCGGGTTGGTGAAGAAGGTCTCCATGTCGGCTGAATCGGTCGCCCGCATCAGCCATCGCGCTTTCCGGCGCGGCAGCGTCGTGGCCATCACGGGTTTGCGCAACCAAGTCCCGGCGTTTTTGGTCCGCCTCTTTCCGCGCGCGGCAGTCCGCAAGATCGCCAAACGCCTAAACAACGTGAGGTGAGGCGGAAGGGCGGAGGGGCGGGTGTAGATTTTGGGCTATTGGAAATCCAGCGGCGGAGGTTGCGTGTTGCGTGTGCAGGGGATGTCCGGGGGTAACTTGGCGGCTACGGCCCCGGGTCCATGGCTTGCTGCACGCGCCGGTAATCGGGCCATTCGCCGGGTGCAACCATTTGGTTAACGTCGAGAGCCACCTTCGGCACCACCCACTTCCAATGTTCAGCATGACCGTCGGCAAAACTGAGATTGGCCGCCTGATTGTGCCGATCCGTCGGCATGTCCCACCAATACCCATCGTCCCAGCTCCCGATGGCCGGGCAGCCGAAGTTGCTGTCCTCGATGGTGTTTTCATTCTCATCAATGAAAAAGAACACCGAGGCCGGAGACAGAATATCGTGCGCGTGTTTCCATTGATAGATAGGAACATAGGCGAAATCAGACGGAGCAAGTTCTGTAGCGCCGTTGATCGACAGGCTTAAGTTGTAAGTGCGCCAGCGCAACTGGTTGGTGTTGGCCAACGTCGAATGGTCGGACGGGCAGTGGTAGATCGGCAGAGAGGTGTTGTACGGAAACAGCGCGCCATTGATAATGGCGCTCGGATCGTATTCGATGGTCGCATCAACATCCGGCAGCCAGGAGAGGCTGCGCAAGAAGTCCCAGGTGATGTTGGTGAATGAGCCGCTGAACGAGGCGACCGAATTGTTGGGCGGATTTTTATCGTCGTTGTCGCCGATGTACATGTGCGCACAGTACTGGAGCTGCTTCAAATTGTTCAGGCACACGATGTTCTGCGCCTGCAACTTGGCGCGATTGAGGGCCGGCAAAAGCAAGGCCGCGAGGATGGCGATCACGGCGATCACGACCAGCAGTTCAATCAATGTAAATCCCCGGCTTCGCCCTTCAGGACGACTTCGTTCCGGCTTCAAATGATTTTCTGTTTTCACAAGACTTTCCGTCGGTCGGCAAAGCAGTAATACACTCTTCCAACTTCTGAGAATCTCAAGTCCAATTGTCTCCGACATCCTGCCTCAGACTGAGGAGGGTGTTGACTGGACGTGTTCAAAATCCCTACAGTGTGCGGCGGACTGAGACGGGTAAATTTGAAGAAGCAATGCGATTAGCTTTCGATCTCATCAAGATCCTCGCCTGGCTGCTGTTGGCCCTCCCGGCCGCGTGCGGAGCGAATATCCTCACGAACGAATGGACGGTGGCCCTCCGCAGCGGCAGCGACTCGGCTCCAGCGGTCGGGCAGGATGGAACCATCTATCTCGGCACGTGGACTGGCCAACTGTGGGCGATCAACCCGGACGGATCACGCAAATGGGTGTTCCAGGCGCAAAATGAGATCAAGTCTGCGCCCGCCCTTGGCCCGGATGGCACGGTCTATTTTGGCAGCCGCGACCGGAAGCTTTACGCCGTGCGGGCCAACGGCAAGAAGCGTTGGGAGTTCCCAACCGGGGCCTGGGTGGACTCATCGCCCGCCCTGGCACACGACGGCACCGTCTATTTCGGGTCGTGGGACAAGAATCTCTACGCGCTGAGCGCGGACGGAAAAGAGCAATGGCAATTCTCCGCCGGGGGCGAGATCGTCTCCTCGCCCGCCATTGGCGCCGACGGCACGATCTACTTTGGGTCGCATGATAAGAAGTTTTACGCGCTTGCGCCCGACGGGCACAAGCAATGGGAGTTTGCGACCGGGGGCCCGATTCTCTCCTCGCCGGCGCTGAACCAGGCCCAATGCCTGTACTTCACCTCCGTGGACGGCTGCCTTTATGCGCTTAACCTGGACGGCAGCCTGCGGTGGCGCCTGCGCACCGGCGGCATCACAGAATCCTCTCCCGTGATCGGCATGGACGGCACGGTTTACGTGGGAGTCCTGGCGCACCTCTGGGCGATCACTTCGGACGGCAAGAAGAAATGGGGACGAGGCGGCGATGAGGAGTACCCCTTTGAAACCTCTCCAGTCGTTTTGGCGAGCGGCTCGATTTGTTGTGTCTCGAGTTATGGGATGCTGAGCTATGTCACTCCGGAGGGGGTCACGCAGGAGATGTATTATCTTTATGGCTATGGTTACGGCTCGCCGGCAATCGGGCCGACCGGCGCCATCTATGTGCCCGGCCCTGGCGGTTTCATCGCGTTGCGAGCGGGCGTCTCGCTGGCCCGCACGCCCTGGCCCAAGTTCCGGGGCAACGCAAGGAACACCGGGAACGCGCAGGATAAAGGTTGAGGGAAGCAAGGACGATATGAAGGATTGACAGGCTTCACAGAAATCACAGGATTAAGGCATATATGGAAATTGGGAAAATACAGTTCGTGGATTTGGTCGCTCAATATCAACAGATCAAACCGGAGATTGATGCGGCCATGGCGAAGGTTTGCGCCCGGGGCGATTTCATCCTGGGCGAAGACGTGAAGTTGTTCGAGCAGGAGTTTGCGGCGTTCTGCCAGGCGCCGCACTGCGTGGCCGTTGCCAACGGCACGGAGGCGCTGCAACTGGCGCTGCTGGCGTGCGGCATCGGCCCGGGCGACGAGGTCATCACCTGCACCCACACGTTCATCGCGACGGTCTTCGCGATTCATCAGACGGGCGCAAAGCCGGTGCTGGTGGATTGCGATCCGCAGTTTTACACGATTGACACCGCGGCGGTGGAGCGCGCCATCACGCCCCGCACCAAGGCGATCCTGCCGGTGCATCTGTACGGCCAGCCGGCCAACATGGACCCGATCCTGGAGACGGCGCGCCAGCGCAAGCTCTATGTGATCGAAGACGCCTGCCAGGCCCACGGCGCGGAATACAAAGGGCGCCGGTGCGGCACGATGGGGGATATTGCGGCGTTCAGCTTTTATCCGGGCAAAAACCTGGGAGCTTACGGGGACGGCGGGGCGGTGACAACGATGCGGGCGGACTTGGCAGAACGCGTCGGGCTGCTCCGCAACCACGGGCAGAAGGTGAAGTACGAGCACATGCTCAAAGGGTTCAACAGCCGGCTGGACACGCTGCAGGCGGCGGTGTTGCGGGTGAAACTCCGCCGGCTGGAGCAATGGAACGAAGCGCGCCGGCAGGCGGCGGCCAAGTACGATCGGCTGCTGGCAGGCACCAAGCTGGTGACCCCGAAGGTGGCGCCGTATGCCAAACACGTCTATCACCTGTACGTGGTGCAGGTGCCGGACCGGAAGAAGCAGCAGGCGGCGTTTGACGCCGCGAACGTCTCGCATGTGATTCACTATCCGATTCCCGTGCATCTGCAACCGGCGTTTGCGGACTTGGGTTATAAGCCGGGCCGCTTTCCGGTTTGCGAGGCGCTGGCGCCGAAGATTATTTCGCTGCCGATATTTCCCGAGCTCAACGACCGCCAGATTGAACGCGTGGCCGGAGCATGTCTGAAATCCTGAAGCGTGGTCGCCTGGACGCGGCAGCCCAAACCGCTGGTTTTGCTGCGATGGCGCGATGATCGCGCGTTAGCGAGGATTTTGGTCTGACTACTGTTTCGTCGCGCAGTGCCGAGCAGGGCCTTCCCTCTCCATCCTCGCCAGGCAACCGGTGGCTTCGCGCCGTAGTGCCTCGCGGTCGCGGTGGCTCAAGCCTTGCGGGTCGAAGCGGTAGCGGTAGTGGAGGCGCAACAACTCCCGCAACCGACTGCTCAGTTCAACCAGCGCCGGATCAGCTATCACGCGCAGCAGCCACCCGGAAAGCGGCTCGCTCGGTTGGCGCCGCGCGCCCCGCTCCACCAGTCGCCTTTCGATTTGATAGAATTCCGAGTCCAGTCCCGGCCAGAGGGTCGTCGCGCTCGGTTCTCCCCGGCTTCGGGTGTGCCGTCGCCGCCGGCTGCGAAAGATAATCTGGGAGAGCAACAGCGCGAGGATGGGCGCCAGCGCCCACAGGATGTATTGACGCAGATGGGTCTGGCCCCAGCGGAATTTGGCCAACTCAAACACCACCCGCGACCAGCAGTCGGACAGAAACTGCATCGGCGACGCTCGTTTGGCCTCCGCCTCGACCCACGACGCCGGGGTCGTGTCGAAGTCCAGCCAGGTCGCGGTGTTCGGATTCCACACCAGGGACCACGCGTGCGCGTCGCGCTGGCGCACCACGTATTTCCGGCCCGTGCTTTCATGCACCGCGTAGCCGACCGCATAGCGCGCCGGGATGCCGAGCTGGCGCAAGAGCAATACCGTCGCCGCGGCGAAGTATTCGCAGTGGCCGCTGCGGGTGCGCAACAGGAACCGGCTCAACGGCGTTTCATTCGTGCTCCTCAGCCTCCCCAATCCTTGCCAGGCGCTGTAGCTGAATTTGTCTTTGTCCTGGAAGAACCCGCTGATGGCTCGCAGCGCCTGTTTTCGGTTCTGCGGCTTCAATTGCAACTCGGCAATCACCTGTTCCAGCGCGGGAATTTCCTTCGGGGGAACGTAGAGGTCCTCGTTCGTATTTCCCGGTGAATCAATCGTGGGACCCGGGCCGTACAGCGCATCGAACACCACCAGCCCCGGCCCCTCCGCCAGCACCGCGCCCAGACTGTTCTTGTACAGCACGAAGGCGGATAAGTTCTCCAGCCGCCCGCTGCCCGTTGGCAACGGCAGTAGCGCGCTCCGCCCGGGCAGATAGCAGGCAAGGTTGACCGCCGCGCTGTTGGTGTTCCCGGGCAGCAGCACCCACGTCGTGTGGTTGGTCCCCTCATAAACACCTTCATACTTGTCTCGGGTTACCTCGGAGTACCAAACCTGCCCTTTCCAGGTACGGTAGCTGGCTTCCCGCAGCAGCGGCGGCGCCCGGCTGCCGTCCTTTGGCTCCAGGCGAATGACGATCTTGCTCGAGCCTTTCAGCCGGCCAATGTGGCCCAGCGCCGTCTTGTTCTGGATCGGATCCGCGCCGCCCCCGACCGCGAGGGAAAACCACTGCGCATTGTAATTGTCAAACAACCGATACAGTCGGCCGACCCCGCGCTGCCCGCTGTAGCCCAGCACGATGGCCGCCGCCACTGCGCCCGCCCAAATCGCGATGCCATACCGCCGCGAACGCCGGGACCACAGCGCCCAGGTCAGCAGCGCGCACAAGCCCCAGTAAAAGGTCTCGTCCTCGCTGCTGTGGAAGCTCCCGGCGAGGAGGCACAGCATAAAGTATGGATAGGAAACATCCACGCTCCGTGCGGCGGGCAAGGGGCGGCCGAGCTTCCGCGCCTTTTGCCACCGCAGCCGCAGGATGACCGAAATCGTCTCCGGCGGAATGCCCTCGCGCGAGCTGAACGCCTGCGCGGCCACAAACAGGAAAAAGATCATCGGCAGCCAGCGAATCAGCGCCGCTACGGTCCGGGCGCTGGCGTTGCCAGCATTGCGCTCGGTGGCAAAATTCGGGTTCTGGAAGAAGCCGCGCATATCCGCCGGCCCTCCGCTCGCGGTAAAGGCGTAAAGTGCCGCGGCCAGCAGCAGCAACGCGCAAAAGGTCCAGATACGGCGGAAATCCCCGTCTGTGAATTCCCAGCGCGCTTTGATCAACCGCGCGCCCTCCAGCACTGCGGCCATGGCGGCGCCCTCGATGAAATGCCCCGTCTGCCAGCCCCAAAAGAGCAGCGCCGCGCCAAGCAGCAGTGGAGAAGTCTTCATGGCATTCTTGCGTGTGCCGGATTGCTCCACTGTACCTGACTAACCCTCTGCTGGCAACGCGGCGCTGCGCTTCGGCTGCGTCAGGATTGCCGGCCCCCCACTCCGACTTCGCCCGTCCCGCGGGCCCATCTCCCCGCTTTGTGGCGCGCCAGAGCAGCGCGGCGGCGGCCCCTCCCGAGCCACCGCCGCATCGCAATTCCCCTCAATTCCCTTCAACGCCCCCTAGACCACCAGCACTGAGTTGGTGCTCCCGAAGGTGTTCTGAACGCACTCCCTGGCGCTCGGATCGCTGATCCACTGACCATCCGCGACAAACCGATACTCGTAGCGCCCCGCTGGCAGCCACACCGTCGTTTCCCAGGCCCCTTCCGGGCTTGGTCTCATCGGCGTGCGGTTCGCGTCCCAATCATTAAACGTCCCCACCACCGCCACCGCTCGGGCTTGCGGCATGTGCAGAGTGAATTCAACTGGTTTCTCCACCGGCCGTCGAACGGTGCGAGTGCCCTTGGGCGCTACGGGCCGCGCCACCGTGGTGGCCTGATTATGTCTCGGTTGCATCATAAATTATTACTAGTTCCTTCAAATCTATACGCGAAGGCCGCGCGGCCTCCTATGGGGTGTTCACCCCAGGTGCCAGCCACGCCTGTGCCGCCTTCACCGCGTGCCGGCCGCCAGTGCCCGAACCGGCTTCAGCCGTTTCCAGCCTGGCCGGTCTTTTGGCCGGTCAGGCCCACGCCAGACTCGACGCGCGCCTCGCTTTGAGGTACAGAACCCCTTTCAGGCAGAATATGATAGAAGAGAAGATCTTTTTGGGTTTGCTGCGCCGGCGGCAATGTCTGGTCCCGACGCTGCGGGGTTGGGTCCTGGCCGCTTTGAGCATCGCCGCGCTAGCCCTCATCGGCCTTTGCGAAACAGGTCCATTTCTGACGGTCTCTGAGCCGGTCCCGGGCGGAGTGCTGGTCGTCGAGGGCTGGGGGTCCGACTATGTGATGGAAGCAACGGCTGCGGAATTCAAACGGAATCACTATGCCAAACTGTTCGTGACTGGCCTTCCTGTGGAACAGGGCACCTTCCTGTCCGCATACACGAACTACGCCTATGTCGGCGTCGCTACTTTGTTGAAACTCGGCTTGAGCACGAATGACCTTCAAGCCGTGCCCGCGGCGCAAGTCCGGCGAGATCGGACCTACAACATGGCCGTCGCTTTGAAGAAATGGCTGCGCGAGCACAATCTGTCGCCGACCAAGGTCAATCTGATCACTACGGGACCGCACAGCCGCCGCTCGCGGCTGCTTTTCGCGATGGCACTGGGAAAGGGTGTGACCGTCGGGACCCTGGCGATCCCAGCCAACGATTACGACGAACGGCACTGGTGGCGTTCCAGTCAAGGCGTGCGCGGTGTCGTCGGCGAGGTGCTCGCCTACGGTTATGCCCGGCTGCTCTTTCACCCGCCGGAGGAATAACGCCGGTCGTCGGCGCCTTTCCCTTCCCCAGCCGGCGCGTTCTGAAGCGGCAGGATAACTCTCACCGTCGTCCCGTGGCCGAGGCGCGATCTGATTTTTATCTTTCCGCGATGGGCCTCCACGATGCGCGCCACGATGGCCAATCCCAGCCCGGTGCCTCTGGTTTTCGTCGTGCTCAGGACGGAGGTAAAGGCCTGCCGGCGTTGCTCCGCACTCATGCCCGGGCCGGTGTCCCGGAACTCCACCGCGACGTACGCCGGTCCCGTGCCGCTGCGGAGCGAACGGATCCGGTGGGAGGTAATGGTCAGGGCGCCCCCCTCGGGCATCGCCTCGGCCGCGTTGAGCATTAGATTGAGGAAGGCCTGCTCCAATTGCCTCGCCGCACCCGGCACCGGAGGCAAATCCGGCTCAAAGTCTTGCGTCAACTGAATACTCTGGTGTTTCAGCTTGTGTCGCACCAGCAAGCCCAGCTCATCCATGAGCTCATTCAGGTTCACCGGCGCCAGCGGCGGTTCCGTCGTGCGGGCAAAATCGAGAATCTGTTCGACGATCCGGTTTAACTGCGCGATTTTCTCGTCGATAATGCGCGCATCCTTCGCCCGCGGATCATCGGGGGGAAATTTCAAATCCAGCGAGTGGTAGAGCATCTTCAGCACGGTGAGCGGATTGCGAATCTCGTGCGCCACCTCGGCGGCCAGCAAACCGAGCGCGGAAAGCTTTTCATTCTGGCGCAATTGCTCTTCCACGTCCACCACGCGCTCGTAGAGGCGCGCTTTCTCGATCGCAATGGCCGACAGCTCCGCCAGGGCCGAAAGGATGCGAATCTCCTCATTCGAGAAGCTGTAGGGCTGGCCGGTATAGACGCTGAGCGTGCCGATGGCCTGGCCGCCGTAGAGCAGCGGCACACTGAGCAGCGCCACCAGGCCCTCGCGCCGCGCCACCTCCACGCTTTGATATCGGCTGGACCCCTGCACGTTCTCCACCTGCAGCGGCTTCTTCCTCCGGATGACGATCCCGAGCAGGCTCTCCTCCATGCCCAAGCGCGGCCGGCTGACGTAGGCCTCGCCGGCGCCAAAGCTGGCCCGCAACTCGAGCCACTCGCGGCTCTCGTCCAGCAGCATCAGCGAACACATCTTGGCCTGCATCAGCACGCTGGCCTCGCGGGTAATGACGCGAAGCACGTCATCAAGGTTCAGCGTGGAATTGATGGTCTGGCTGACGCTGGCGAGCGATTCGAAGAGGCGCGCCTTGAGCCGTACTTGCTCGTATAGCCAAGTGTTATGAATCACCCCGGCCGCCTGCCGCGCTAGCGCCGATAACAGGGCCTGGTCCTCGGCGCTGAACGCCTCCGCCCGGTCCGAATCCACGTTCAGCACCCCGCGCACCTCGCCCTCGACTTCCAGCGGCACCGCCAGTTCCGAGCGGACCTCCCGCCGCAGCAGGACGTAGCGCGGGTCCTGCCTCACGTCCCCCACGCGCGCCGGCTCGCCCGTCCGCGCGACCCACCCGGTGATGCCCTCCCCGACGCGCAGTTTGAGCTCGGCCGCGTTGGCCGGCAGACCTTCCGCGGCGTGGATCTCCAGAAAGCCGTTGGTCGGATTGATCAGCGCGACCGATCCGCTCGAAGCGCGCATCTGCCGCACCGCTTGATTCAAGATCAGTTGCAGCGCCTGCTGGGGATCTAACGTGGCATGAATCGCGTTGCCGGCCTGATACAGCAAATTCAACCGGTCATAGCGCGCCTTCAACTCTGTCAGTTCGTCACTCACTGAACCCAGTTTAACCCTATTAACGCACTCTTGCTGTCAGCCACAAACCCGCGAGGCCGAATGACAAGTTGGGAAACCACGCTGCCAGCCACGGCGGCAAACGCCCGCTCGTCCCGAGTGCCAGCCCAACTTGGAGCAGCACGAAATAGACGAAACAAATGATGATGCTGCTCGCCACCCCCACGAAAACGTTCCGCCGCCCCCCCGCCACGCCGAACGGGATCGCTATCAGCACCACCACCACACACGTCCACGGCGCCGCCAGCCGCCCCTCCAGCTTCGTGTAGAGCCAGGCCCGCTCGGGGGGTGAGAGGAAGGAATGCAACCGCAGGTAATTCACAAGGTCCTTAATGGGCACGTCGGCCTTTTTGGCGGCCCGCAGCGTCTTGCTTTCACTGATCTTGATTTCGCTGTTGATCTCTTCCGGCGTCTCGGAGAATTCGGGAACGGCCAGCACGTTGGTTTGCAGCGCCGGCACCGGCGGCGCGTTGGTGTCCGCCGCCTCCTTGAAGGTGTGCACATTGTAAAAGGTCCAAACCCCATCAATGCGCCGCGCCCGGTCCGCCCGCAACTCCCAGGGTTTCGAGCTGTCCGGCCGGATGGGGAACACATTCGGCACGATCATCTCGCCGGTCTCGGAGTTGTACACTTCGATGAGCCATTTGCGTCCGTCGCGCGTGTTATCGAAGCCCAGATTGCGATATTCATTGGGGCCTGGGGCGCGCGGGTCCGGCGCCTGATGCCGCTTGAAAATCGCCTTCGCCCGCTCATCGCTGTTCGGCACCCAGAACTCGTTGGCGGCGAACAAGGCCAAGCTTGCCAGAAAGCCCACCCCCAGATACGGCAGTGACATCCGCCACAAGCTCACCCCCGCCGCGCGAATGGCGGTAATCTCCTGATGCCGCGCGTGATTGGTCAGCGCGTAGAGCAGCGCCAGCAACAGCCCAATCGGCAGCACCAACACCAGAAACTCCGGCAGGATCACCAGGTAATACTCCGCGATGTCGCGCGCCACCAACCCCTTCCTCTGAAACTCGCCCAGGTTCACAACCAAATCTGACGAAATCCAGAAGAGCAGGAAGCCGCACAGGCAATAGCCCAGCGGGACGAGCAGTTCGCGCAATAGATACCGGTCCAGCAACCGCATTCCGCCCCAGCCTAACTGCCGTTCCGCCTCAAGGCAAGCGGCCACCGCCCCCCAATCCGTCAGGGGGCGTATCTTGCGGGTACCACCAAAGGCGGCTGGGCCGGAGTGCGCCCGGGCGCAGCCGCCTCCGACCTGCCCAGCACGCTGGAAAGTCCCAAGACCTCACCGCTTGCGGACCTCGCTGCGCTAAAACGGGCGCACTGCTCCGGTGGAACCCGCGCCCGGGGATGACCTAGGTTTCTTCTCGCCGCGCTTCCAAAGCCGCCGTGCCCCGGGGGGGGGCGGAACTGGAAATTTTTCTGTAATTGTCAGTTGACAGGTTTGGCCCAGAGGGCGTAAATTTAGAGTGTTCGGGTAGCAGCACGTTTCTTCAGCGGGGTTCCCCACCCCCACCTCCTTGGCGTCTGCTGCCCGAACATTTGTTTGGTTCCGCTTGACGCGAGCGGAGGCATTTCTTACGTTCTCGTGCCCCTAGCGGGGGCGTAGCTCAATTGGTTAGAGCGCTGCCCTGTCACGGCAGAGGTTACGGGTTCGAGCCCCGCCGCTCCCGCCATTCCCCACATTCTGACCCAGTGTGACAGGGAATGCCACAACGTGACTTTCCCCAATGTTTGCAAGGCTTTCCGCCGCTTCCAGCCCGCCGCTCGTTGTGACAGGCAACGACACGGCTTGACCGCTTGCGCCTAAAATCTGTGAGGCTATTTGTGAGGCTTGCTCCCCGTAGTTGGGGAGACTGTCCAACGCCGCCCAAGTGCCGAGAAGGTTTTCATCCGTGTAAATCTTGTCTGTAAGCCGCCGGTCAACTGCCTCGTGACTTGGCCGTCTAGGCCGCGGTCCGCCACCTCTACTGTGAGCTGTGGGACGCGTTGCAGGCGGAATCCTCGATGTGAGAGAAACTGATAGGAATTTCGTTTTTTGCGCGCCCGCATGTACTCATGCGCTGCGCGGGTGGTTCAGAAATGGAAATGTTTTTCAAGTGATTCCCCCGAGAACTACTCGCAAACCCATACATCAAAGCTGTCTTTGTTGTCTTGCAAAATCTGGTGGGCGATCCGCGACCATACGATCCTGACAGGCCGGCCGACTTTTTTTTCAAGATCCTGAACCAGACGATCGCGATCGCTTTTGTCGTTTTCGGAAGCGCCCGCGACAAAAGCTATCCGTTGCCCGGCGGTTATCTGCTCGGGAATTTTTTCGCTAGACCAGGGCCTCTGCCCTATCCCACGCCGGATGTAGTAATTAAATACTCCCGATCCGTTTCCGAAGTTGAGCACCACAAATTGCCCTTCGGCGCCCACCTGTCGGCTCGCCTCTGCCAAGGTGCTCCGGATTCCGGGCCCCTTGATTTCCCGGGTCCGCTGAATAACATCGCGTGCGATGCCGCCGACCGCACAGAGCGCCAGCACCAGGGCCGTGAAACGATATAACGGAAGCCGCCGTTCACCCCTCGTTCTGTCAATCAGGAACTGCACACCCGTTCCCATGAAAACACAAATGCCAGGCCCTAGAAACATGCTGATCCGCGGATTGGCCAGGTAGGGATACTTGTGCAGGAACGCCGCTGCGAGTGACAACGCCTGCGGCGCAACAAATAATGTCCATACCCACTTGCTGCCTCTCTGCCAGTAAGTGATCAAGCCTGTGGCCCACAAAACGGTCGTGAGGGTTGAGCCGAAGTGGTCTTCACCAACCGGCCATGCAAATCCGCGTCCCGTATGCACTGTCAAGAGCCATAATGGGATTTTCCAGAATTGACCGGATGGCGGAAAACCCGCTTTCCACAACTCATCCACTCGCTCCCTGTGCTTTGCTTGAAGCGATGGCCCAATATTTGTGTGGTAGAGGTAGATCGCGGCAATTGCCGCCAGGATCATAAAGGACAAACCTGCGAGGACGCTTTTCCAATCCAATCCGTCGCCCTGCTGGACGGTGCGATTAACGAATAATTTTTTAAGCAGCCACGCGGCAAAAATCATTCCGATGGCGCCGATGACGAAGACAGAAGTATAGGACAACCATACGAGGAGCGGAGCGCAGAGCGCCAGCCATGCGAGGTAACGAGCTTTGTGCCCCTTATTGAGCCATTGTAACATCAGCCACAGCATCACCATGGCCACGAGCAGGTCAATGGTGTATCCCTTGGATCGCGTTCCTTCCGCGACAGGCACATACGACACGCAGAGAATTGCCCACGCCAGCCAGCGTGCTGGTCCATACAATGTTTCACAGCATATCCGCCAGAAAATTCCTACCGCAGCTAATCCCGCCAGAAACGGCACAAGGCGGACGCCCCATTCATTCTGAAAGCAAGAATCCAGAAATTTCGTCATCCATAAAAAGAGCGGCGGAGAGACCGCGCCGTAGCCCAATGGTTGCAGCAATCCCGCGTATTCCCGTTCCATGACACTGCGGATAATATTTGACTCGTCTCCTGTCATTTCAAAATAAAGGCCCAAGTGCAAGAAGCGCCATACGACACCGCAAAGGACAACAATTAGAAAGTACTGTGAGACTGGAATGTGCCCAGTTTTTCCCGACGGTGTTGTTTGGCGGAAGGGGTTCGACATCGCGCAATTATTGAAACCCGAGCATGCTTGTCAACTTTGCGATGGTCAGCAGTGTATGCTCCCGGCGCGCTCACCCGGGGGTGTGGCGGGCGATCAGCCGCTGTTTGCGCATGACCAGCAACATGGCGCACCCACCGGTCAAGCCAAATAGAACCATGACCGGATACCAAGCGCCCCAGCCGCATCGGTCGAGGAGGTAACCCGTGAGCGGCAAAGCGACGGCGGCGCCGAAGTATTGGAATGAATCAATCACGCCGGAGGCGAAACCGGCCATGCGCCGTCCGCCGATGTCCATCGGCGCGGCCGCGCCCACGATCGAGTGGGTGGCGTTGACGCTGAAGGAGACGAGGATGAGGAAGAGGCAGCCGAGAAACACGCCGGTCTTGGTTGGCCCCACCAGCCCGGACCACATGACGACCGCAGCCAGGGCGAGCACCAGGCTCAACAGGAAGTAAAGCCCCATGGCCACGGGCGAGCGGCGGCCGCGGAAGAGTTTGTCCGAGACAATGCCGGAAATCATCGAGCCGAGCACCGCAATGAGCGGGACGATGTTCATGGTCCAGACCACCGCCCCCGGTTTGGTGCTCAGGTCGAGGCGCAGATACTGAGTGAAATAGAGCACGGAGAGCTGGTCGGAACTGTGGCGCACGGCGCCGGTGCAGGCGTAGGCGACGGCGTAGAACCAAACCAGCGGGTGGCGGAAGATGGTGAGGAAACATTCCTTGAGGCTGACGCGCACACTGGCTTCGGCGCCGGCGCTGGTGTCGCTGTCATCCTTGATGCAGCCGTGGTAGCCGGCTTGTTCGGGCGTTTCGCGCGGGATGAGGGCGACCAGGATGGTCATGAAGGCCGTGACCAGAGGCGGGATGCGGAACAGCCAATGCCATTGGTTTTTTCCCACGCCCCACATCCCGAAGGTGAAGCCGGCAAGAATGAGCGGCGCCAGGTTGTTGATAACGACCTGGCCGAGCTGAATCATGAAACCAAAGATGCCCGAGAAGGTGCCGCGCTCGCTGCGGTTGAACCAGGCCGCGTTGATTTTGATCATGCCGGGCGAGCCGAAGGACTGCAAATACCCGTTCAAGAGCCAGATCAGCGCAAAGGTCGAAAAGGTGCCGGCAAACGAAGCAAAGCCGTAGATGAGATTGATGATAATGGTGCCGACCCCGCCGATAATCATTGACATACGGCCACCAATCCGGTCGCACAAGAGGCCGTTGACCAGTTGGCCGACGCCGTAAGCAACCGACCAGGCGCTGAGGATACCGGTAATCTGCGTGTGGTGGAAGCCGAACTCTTGCTCCATGAAAGGCGTGGCGAACCGGAAATTATACCGGCACATGTAAAATGAGGCATACATGCTGCCGAGGATGACCCAGTTCAGGCCGCGCCGCGCGCGGAAGCCACGGGGATAGTGGATGTATGGGGATGAGGGGGAGTCGGTTTGGCTCATGAGGTATTCACGCGGCACGGTTCACGCGGGCGATAGCAGGGCGGCTATTCCGGAACCAATTCAATCTCCGCTTTTTCCTCCACCTCGGTGATATACTTCTGGGTGGCGGCAGGCAATTCATTCCAAATCTTCAGGGCCAGATAGCCGCCGAGGAGGGCAAAGGGCATCAAAAAGGTCGGCCACCAAAACCAGCTATGGCCGGTCAGGTAACCGAGGCTGACGGACTGGACCCCGGTTCCCAAATAGACGAAGCCGTCCACAATTCCGGAGCAGGTGGCGGTGGCTTTTCTGCCGCCAAAATCAGCCGCCGCCGTGCCCGAAATCAGGGAGTGAACGCCAATCACCGCCGTGGTGATGAGCAAGGCGGCCAACCCGACAATGAACGGCGAAGAGAACAGATAGACGGCCATCAGAATCGTCAGCAGGAACATGAAACCATAGAGAATGGCCGTTGGGGGTCCCCGGCGCGAATGGAACACTTTGTCGGAGACCAGTCCGCCGGCAAACCCGCCAACGATGCCAAAGAAGCAGAGCAGCAATCCCCAGTGATCGAAGAAGAACTCCGCGCCGGTTTGTTTTACTTCTTTGGCGAAGATGAAGTACCAGGTCATGATCCCGTTGCGCATCACCCCGGAAGTCAGGCCGATCATCGCAATCATGAGCATGAGCGGGCTGGCAAAGACTTTCTTGAGCAGGTCCATCGTGGTAAGCTCGATATGCATTTGACCGGAGGACGCGTCATGGGGGTCAAAGTGCGGGAAATCGGCGTCTTCCGGGGTGTCCTTGATAAGCCACCAGTCCAGCAGCGCCCAGACGATCAGGATCGCCGCCGGGATGAAGAATACGGCCCAGGTCGCATTGACGGGCCTGGCGATGGGGACGAACAGTCGCTGGATCAAAGCGTGGAGCCAGCCGACGTGGCCCTCCGGATTCGGCGCAGCCATATCGACGATGGCCTTGCCCCAGTCGAAGGCGAAATAGACGCCGAAGGAGATGAGGGTGCCGAAGATGGCGCCGAAGACACCGCGCTCGCGCACGTGGAACCAATAGGCTTTGACCTTGATGATGGAGACTGCCCCGTAACTCTGAAAGTACATGTTGAGGGCGTAGATCACGGAGAAGGCCACGACCAGCCTGACCTTGAGCTGGTTGGTGACGACCAGGTAAGTGAGCACGCCCAACACGATGTTCGCCAGCGAAGCGCCCAGGGCCGCAATGATGATGCCGCGTTTGCCCCCGATTTTATCCACCAGCGGGCCGTTGATGACGAAGGAGACGCCATAAACGGCGGTGCCGATGCCGAAGATCCAGCCAAAATCCTGATTGGACATGAGCGACCCCAGGGCGGTTTTCGAGACGGTCAGGTTGTAGCGGGCCATGTACAGGAAGGCGTAGGTCATCCCCAGCGGGAACCAGTTGATGAAGCGCCGGGTCATGAACCATGAGCCGTGCCCCATCGGGTTGTTGTAGAAGTAGAGGCCCACAACAACCACCAGGCAAAGGCCAACCAGAAGCAGAGACATACGAGTTTACGAACGAGTGCCAACCCAACAGTCTGACTTGCGTTCCAGCTAACCAAAGCCGGCAGGCGAGGTCAAAAGGATTCCGCTTGCGGGGGTTGG
This sequence comes from Verrucomicrobiota bacterium, assembly GCA_050011195.1. Classification (GTDB taxonomy): domain Bacteria; phylum Verrucomicrobiota; class Verrucomicrobiia; order Limisphaerales; family UBA8199; genus PALSA-1440. The sequence goes on from JBEKJO010000065.1 coordinate 27,633, forward strand.
CCCAGTTGACGAAAGGCGGTTTGTCACAGAAGTTACCGCCGACATGCGAGAAAACCTATGAGTGATTTGCCTGAATACGTGGGCGCGTTGCCGAATATCTGCGGCGCGGAACCCCAAATTGAATCCACCCTACGCGCCAGCCGCAGCCGACCGGTCTTCCGGCCGGAGAGCCGGATTGATTTCGGCGGCATCAAGAGCGCGTTTGCCATCGCGCTGCACATGCACCAGCCGCTGATCCCGGCGGGCGGCAGCAACCTCACCACGGCTGAAATCATCAGCAACCTGAAGCAGATGATGGATAACCCGGGCATCGGCGACAACCACAACGCGCCGGTGTTCCACTGGTGCTACAAACGCATGGGCGAATTCATCCCGCAGTTGGTTGACGAGGGGAAACAGCCGCGCGTCATGCTGGAATACTCCGGCACCCTGCTGCACGGCCTGCGCCAGATGGGCCTGAACGATGTCTTCGACAACCTGAAGCGGATCACTTGCGACCCGCGCTACCGGACGGCGGTCGAGTGGCTGGGTGGCGCGTGGGGACACCCGGTGGCGCCGTCCACCCCGGTGCAGGATTTCCGCCTGCATGTGACCGCCTGGCAACACCACTTCGCGGCGATCTTCGGCTTGGAGGCGCTGGGCCGTGTGCGGGGGTTTTCGCCCGCGGAAATGGCGCTGCCCAACCACCCGGACACGGCCTACGAGTTCGTCAAGACCCTCAAGGACTGCGGCTACCAATGGGTCCTCGTGCAGGAACACGCGGTCGAGCGTCCCGAGAGCGGCCACGGGCCGGAACGCAAACACCTGCCGCACCGGCTCATTTGCCGCAATGCCCGCGGGGAGGAAGCGGCCATCATCGCCATCATCAAAACGCAGGGGAGCGACACCAAACTGGTCGCGCAAATGCAGCCTTATTACGAGGCCAAAGGGCTTTCCCGCTGGGAACTCGCCGGCAAACAGGTCCCGCCGCTGGTGACGCAAATCGCCGACGGCGAGAACGGGGGCGTGATGATGAACGAGTTCCCGCCGAAGTATTTCGAGGTCATGCGCGAGTGCTCCGGCTCGAATACGCCGGCCATGAACGTCACCGAATACCTGGAGGACCTCTTTGCCCTGGGCATTCAGGAGCAGGACCTGCCGAGCGTGCAGCCCCTCTGCCAGAAGCGGATTTGGGATCGGTTCAAGCCGGGCGAGGGCGCCGACCGGCTGGCGCAAGTGATCGAGCAGCTCAAGAAGGAAGATCACCACTTCCACATGGAGGGGGGCAGTTGGACGAACAACATCTCGTGGGTGAAGGGTTACGAATCGCTGCTCGGCCCGATGGAAAGGGGCAGCTCGCTTTTCTACGAGAAGATGCTCAAGCCGGGCCTGGCGCGGAGCGATGGGCGGTTCCGCAACGCACTCTTCCACCTGCTGTGCTCGCAAACCAGTTGCTACCGCTATTGGGGCCAGGGCATCTGGACGGACTACGGTCGGGAAATCTGCCGCCGCCTTGAGGCGATCCTGACCCATGATGTCTGAGATCCCGGCTAAAGCCTTAACTTGATTGCCGCCCAACCCCCCGGCTCAGCGCCCGCTGCAGCCAACCCGAACGGCGTGTCCCGGCAGCAAGAGGGTGAAAGAGTGAAAGGGCAGAAGCTAATGCGCCTTCACACAACGAAACCCGTAAATGTAGCTGCCGACCGCCGGGCCGTTGTCGTCGCGATTCGCGCAACGGGAGTAAGAGGCCCAGTAGTACCACGACCCGCCCCGCAACACACGGTAGCCATCAGGGCTGGAAGCCGGGCCACGCGGGTCAGTCCCGGGCGATGAACTGTAGTAGGTGCTGGAATACGAGTCCCAGCAAAACTCCTCGACATTGCCCGCCATGTCATACAGCCCATACCCGTTCGGCGCAAAAGACCCCACCGGGCTGGTGTAGGGAGACGCCCCGGTATCGAAGGCGGCGTTGAGGCCGTTCGGTCCCAAATCGTAGCTGTAGTCGGTGGTGTCTCCGAAGTAGTTGGCTTGGCTTTCAGAAATCGTGTCGCCCCACGGGAACCGGCGCCCACTCAGCCCACCCCGCGCGGCCTTCTCCCACTCCGCTTCTGTGGGCAGCCGGTATCCGTTGGCCGACCAATTTACGAAGCTTGCCTGCAGGTCGATCTGTCCCGTTCGATAAACCGTCGTCTGGCTGGCGTCGGTGTAGTAACAAGGGGTCAAGCCCCCCATCTCCGACCGCGCATTGCACCACTTCAGCACGTCATACCAGATGATGTTTTGCACCGGGTGGTTGGCCGCCTTTCCCGAACCGGCAAGCCATAAGCTGTAACGGTTGGTCGTCGCCCATTGATAGACCTGCTGCCAGAGAGTGTAGCTCACCAGGTTCGAGTCCATGCAAAACGCGCTCACAGAGACCGTGTGCAGCGGCAACGCGTCGCTCTCACCATCAAGCGCGTCACCCATGGTGAAGCTGCCGGCCGGGATGGACACCATTTCGCCGCACGCAGCGGGAGTGCCCTGACAGGCCGCCACAACGAGATAAAAGCGCTGGTTCGCCAGCGGGCCGGGATCAACCACCG
>JBEKJO010000066.1:0-30002 GCA_050011195.1 Verrucomicrobiota bacterium
CCTGCGACACTTGCTGCGGCGGGGGAGCAGCATCGCAAAGGCACTGCAGGAAAATCATCCAAGGCGACCGCGCCAATTGCAGCGACTCAAAAAACTCACGGTCCGGTAGGTTAATGCTTATGCCGCTGGCCCCCCTCCAGGCTCAGGAAGCCCGCAGGCGTCTAGCGCAGGTTTGATTTACTAAACATCCCAAGGGCGCCGCGGTGGCGCGGAGGAATTGCGCGCGGTTCCATTTTGACTTGCAATCAAAAGTGCGTTGTGCCATAACGCTCGAAGATTTCGGAGGCGGCAGCGAATACAGAAAGAGAGACAGATTATGAATAAAGACAAGACAAGAAACGCGGCGCTGGCACTCGTGGGCCTGTTGGCGCTCAGCATCTATATTCTGGCCTGCACTTCGTTCAGTCCCGACGATACCAAGGTCCTCTATCCGGCCTTTGACGCCGCCAGTGGCGCCATCGGCATGGCGGTCTATGATCGCGAGGCGCGCGGGAGTGAAATGCTGTTCCTGCCCTTCGCGTACCAGGGCGGAGAAAGTAACATTGTGGCCCCCGGTATTCTGCGGGCGGAATGGCTGGCCAATGGCCGCGACATCGTGGTGGCTTATATCCCGGGCAAGGACAGCGGCGATGGTGATAGTGTGAACGTGGCACTGATTCCCTGGGGTACGCGCAAGCCCATCAAGATTTTCCGTGTGCCGGACAGCAAAGAGGCAGAGGTGTCTTTCGTGTTGCCGCTGTGCGTCGCCGGTGAACGAGTGTTTCTGCCCACTTCAGGCAAAGGGGTGGCACGGCTCGATCTGCGGACCGGCGCCCTCACGAATCATGAATTCGACGACGCCAAAGGAAAACTCTCGTTCTTTCCGGCTCCCGATGGCACCGGCGTCTTTTACTTCGGACCCGAGGACCAGCCTGAGCAAGCGCCCGTCTTCGGCCGGCTGAACCCAAATGATTTCAGCCTGACGCCTCTGATGGTGATCACCAACCGCATCCGCGACCAATGGACGGTCGCCTATGACAAGGCTGGCAGTATTCTGGTTTTCCTCGTAGGCGGCGATGAGACGAACGAGCTGCGGGTTTTGCGCGATGGCCAGCCGCTCTTCACGCGTTCCCTGGACACCCACGGCCAGAAGCGCTACTTCGGCAACGCCATTCTGGCCGCCAACGGCAAAGCGCTGTGGGCTACATTTCAGCAGGCCAAAGGAACTAACGCGATGTCTTACGGGCTGATGGAAATCCCGTTTAGTGACGCGCCGCCGCGCGAGCTCACGCTCATCAACGATGCGCCAGTGGAGGACGATAATAGCTCTGCGTATTATTTTCAAACCGCCATTTCGCATGACGGCAAGACTGCGGCCATTGCCTCGACTTACCTCGACTGCAAACCGGCTGATCGCGCCCTGTTCCTCGTGGACTTGAGCGACCCGCAATGGAAGGTGACGAAAGTGCCCATTCCGACGCCCGCCCAGCGGCCCGAATCGATGCATTAGCCGGCCGAGCCATGCTTGAAATCCTCTCCCATTTGTTTGGGGCGGTCTGCGGCCAGGACCCGGGGCATACCTGGGCGCCCGGAGGGATCTTGCTGCCCTGCTGCCAGCGTTGCACGGGTCTGTATGTTGGCGCAGGCCTGGCGGCGCTGTTACATCTCTGTTTGCGGCCGAAGTTGAGCGGTCGGTTCCTGGAAATCCACGGCGCCTTCTTGCTGGTGATGGCCCCCTTCGGCTTTCACTGGGTGGACCAAGGGCCAGTGCTGCGGACGCTCACGGGCGTGTTATTCGGCTCCGCCCTCGTGACGTTTTTGTGGCTGCCGTTGAGCCAAAGGGCAGCGGAGCAAGGGTCTCGCCCGTTACACGTGCGGCCGTCTGCGTGGTCTTACTTCCTCGTCCTCGGGGCCACACTGATCCTGCTGCCAGGGACTGCCAGGCTGGGGGGAACCATCGCTGCCTACGCTTTGTCGGGTTTGGCTTTCTTTGGAGTTCTGGCGCTGGTCGCGCTGGTCGTGGGCAATGTCAGCCTTGGACTGCTGGGCGCACTACGACTGAGCCGCCGGTTGACTTGCTCGCGTCTCCAGCCATGAACGAGCTGTTCCTTTTTGTCCGCCCCCCGCGGCCACTCTGGCCGTTCAACAGCCCGTCCAGCGCCTTTTGGCCGCCGCTGGCCTTCGCGTCGATGGCGGCGATGCTGCGCGAGCGGCTGCGCGATTTGCGCGTGGAGATCCTGGACGCTCCGGCCCTGGAGATGGGCTGGCGCACGCTCACGGCGGAAATCCAGCGGCGGCGTCCGGCCTTTGTGGGCATCGGCGAGGAGGCGGTCAGTTGCGTCGAAGGTTTGCGGCTGGCAAGGCTTGCCAGGGCTTGTGGGGCGAAGGTGATTGCCGGTGGATGCTTTTTCGGACACGTAGCGCCGCAGGCGCTGGCGACCGGCTTGCTCGACGTGGTCGTGCATGGCGAAGGCGAAGTGACCATCGTTGAGCTGGTCCAGGCGCTGCGCGAAGGTTCGGCGGAGGCGCTGGCGAAGGTGAATGGGATTTCATTTCTGGCAGGAGAACCTGCGCCAGCAGCAGCATTTGCCGCGGGTGAGATCGTCACTACTGTGCCCCGGCAACTGGTGCCGGACCTGGACGCGCTGCCATTTCCCGCCTACGACCTGCTGCCGGTGGAGCGCTACGGCGCGCGTAGCGTGAACCACCCGCGCCTGGCCGCCATCGAACTCAGCCGCGGGTGCTTCGGCTCGTGCGACTTCTGCGTGCTGTGGCGTCAGATGGGCCGGTTCGCCGGCGACCGCCTCCTGCCGCAACTGCGCGTCAAGTCGCCGGAACGGCTGCGGGAAGAGATCCGGCTGCTGGTGCGTCGCTACCATCGGGGTTACCTGGGCTGGGTGGACCCTTGCTTCAACGCCGATCCGCATGTGCCCGGCCAGTTGGCGGAGCTGCTTCTGCGCGACGGCATCCGCGTGGGTCAAAGCGCCTGGGTACGAACTGACGCGATGGTCCGCGACGCTCACTCCGGCGCGCTGGCCAACTGCGTCCGCTCCGGTCTGAACGAAGTCTATCTTGGCATCGAGCGGCCCGACGGCGAGAGCCTGTCGTTGTTGCACAAGACCAGCGGGACAGCGGATGCGCGCGAGGCGTTGCGCATCCTGCGCGGACAATTTCCGCAGGTGCTGGCCATCGGCTCATTCATCTATGGCCTGCCGGGGGACTCCCCGCAGACCATCCGGGCGATTCACCGCTTTGTCAGCGAGCTGGAGCTGGACCAGTTCTTTTTTATCCCGCTCACCCCGCTGCCCGGCACGAGTGAGTGGCGAACCGAATTCTGGGACCCGACGGGTGAGCGCTTTCGCGAATTCAACTTCCTCCCCACAGGCCGACCGCATGGCCGCCACGCCGACTTGGAGCGCGCTCTGCTCTGGTCGCTGCTGACCAACTGGCCGCGGGCGCGCGTGCGAGGCTACTTTCGCCATTGGTTTGGCGGCGACGCGCGCCGGCGCCGCGTGCAACGGCGGCTGGCCGCCAGGGGCGCGCGCGTTCATTTGAGCCGTGTGCTCCGCAACGCGCTGGGCTGCGGTGATGAATTCGGACTGGTCTTCCCGCGCTGGTACGAGAGCTGAGAAGCACGGTTATGACTATCAATTGACGCGAACAACTGGTGAGTTAGGCTTTCGCGATGCCACGCAAGCTGAGTTCGGAATACCTTGAAGCATCGGGCCCATTTAACCGTTTTGACTTAATACCTTGGTTGCGGCCAGGCCGTGGGGGGATTCTCCGGCTCTTGTTGGCGGGCGCCATCGCTCCCGCCTGTGCCCAAACCAATCAGTCCTTCGACGGACGGCCCTGGAACGTATCGAGTGGAAATCTGTCGGTGAGCTTCATCCAGGCATCTCCAATCGGCGCTTTTCCGCGTCCCGATTTTCTCGAGGCACCGCCTTCAGTGGACTCGCAGCGCCATCTCAAGAGTCTCGGCCTGGTTGCCAACGAAGATTACATCGCCTGGGGCGCGGTCGAACGTGAACCGGGTCAATGGTCTTGGAAACAACATGACGCGGTCGAACAGGCCCTGCACCAGGCGGGCCTGAAATACGTGGTTTATGTCTGGGCCCATTTTCCGCCCGTCTGGCTGCGTGACCAGCGGAAGGAGAATCGCACCCTCATGCGCTGCCTTGAGCACGGACAGGAGGCCAATTACCTCTCGATCTTCGAGCCCCGCACCATCGAGTGGTACGACCATTTCTACAAGAATCTGCGCGACCATTTCGGCGGTCGAATTGACGACGTCTATGCCTGCATCCTTGGCCCGTACGGCGAAGGCAATTACCCGCTCATGGTGCCCGACTGGGTCAATATGGGCCATTGCCACGAAGGCTACTGGTGCGGCGATGCCTGCGCGATCAAGGCTTTCCAAACCGCGATGAAACAACGCTATGCCAAGGTGGCCCGGCTCAACCGGGCCTGGGGCAGCGACTACCGTTCGTTCGAGCAAATCCGTCCCCCAAAGGAAATTGCAGATGAGAAATTCAGGCCGTCTCCGGCGGCGTTCCCCACGCCGCAGGACAAACGGCGCTGGCTCGATTTTATCGCCTGGTATCACCAGGCCATCATTGATTTTGCCGGACGCTCCGTCCAAACCGTGCTGAAGTATTTCCCAGCCGGAAAAGTCCGGCTCAAACCGGGCGGCAACGCCGCCGGGGTCAACCCGATCGCCTGGGGCACCTACTGCCCCGGTTATGCGAAGATGGCGCGACCTTACCACATTGTTCTCCAACCCGCCGATTGCCAGGGCGCTGTTTTCGGCGACAAGTGGATGGGCGCCGCTTACCAGTTCTATGGCGTCAAAGAAGGCACCGAACCCGCCGGCGGTCTGGATGCGCCCGGTTTCGCCCGCCGGCTGTTCTCGGATGCTTCGTGCGGCGCGGCCCAGCTCTTTACGTATGAGTTCGAGAACCACGCTGCGGTTATCCAGAAGTACATCCCCCTCTTCACCGGGAAGCCGGGCGACACCGAAATCGCTGTCTATTGCCCAACCACCCTCTATCGGCTCGGCGGAAATCTTCAACCCACCATCGACGCCGCCTATCCTCTCCGGGACCTTTGCGAATTCGATGTCCTGGATGAACTGCTCATCGCTGACGGCGCGCTGACCACCAAACGCTATCGCGCTTTCATCCTGTTCCAGGCCGGCATCGTTGAGCAACAGATCCTCGATAAGATAGACGCCTTCCGGCGCGCCGGCGGAAAGGTCATTGCCGTAGGCGATGCCCCCATCAAAAACGTGGAGGACCAATCATGGTCTGGCGCCTCCCGGCTCGTGCGCGTCGCGCCCCTGAGAAACGACCGGCAATGGCTGAAGGAGCTGTCCCGCCAGCTCGCCGGATATAGAGGAGTCGATGGCCAACTCGATGGGGTTTGGACTTGCCGCCGGCACAACCAGGTCTTCGTCTTCAATTCAACCGATAAGCCCGCCGAAACGAAGATCGATGGCCAAGTGATCAAACTCACTCCCTATGCCATTTGGTTCAACCAACCCGTTGCGCCGGAGAACTGAGTTAAAGCCAGCTCGTTTGTATGCCGCACAAGAACGTAAGTGAGTATCAACCCGATCCCAGGTTGCCGGCCGATAACTCGCCGATCGTGTCGGCGGGACTCACGCCCCGCCCATCTTCAAACCCAGCTCGCGCTCGGCAACCTCGCCGCGGCGGAATTCAGCCACGATTCGGCCTTCAAACATCACCAGGATGCGGTCCGACAGAGTCACTATCTCGTCCAGCTCCGAGGAGACGAGCAAGACCCCGGCTCCTTCATCGCGGGCACGGACGATGCGGGTGTGAATGAACTCAATCGCGCCGACATCCACACCGCGCGTGGGCTGGGCCGCAATCAACACGCGCAGTTGGCGCTGAAATTCCCGCGCCACAATGAGCTTTTGCTGGTTGCCGCCGGAGAGCTTTCCGGCGGGCAGGGTCAGGTCGGGCGGGCGAACGTCATAATCCGCGAGCGCACGCGCGGCGGTTCGGGCCAGACCGTTCAAATCGAGGAAACCTGCGCGGTTGAAGGCAGGACTCCGTTGGAGGCCCAAGAGGAAATTCTCGCTGACCGGGCGCTCCAGCAGCAGCCCCTCCTGCAAACGATCTTCCGGGATGACGGCGACTCCCAGCGCGCGAATCCTTAACGTGTCCCAGGCAGTAACATCTTCACGCAGGAACCGGACGGTCCCGGAGGTCCGGCAGCGGGAATCCCGCGGATGCAGCAGCGCTTGCAGCAGCTCGGACTGGCCATTGCCTTCGACTCCGGCGACGCCCACAATCTCACCGCGCCGGACGGAGAAGGTGACATTCGAAAGCCGGTGACCGCTTCCTGCCAGCCCCGCCAGGCTCAGACCCGCGACTTCGATCGCGGGTTCAGGGCGGGGGTGCGCGGGCGGAACAGCGATATTCAGCACCACTTTGCGCCCCACCATCAGGTTCGCGAGTTCCTGCGGATTGGTCCGGGAGGTCTCGACCTCGCCGGTCACTTTGCCGGCGCGAAAGACAGTGACGCGATCGGTAAAGGACATCACGTCCTTGAGCTTGTGCGTGACCAGCAGCACGGTCTTGCCCTCGGCGCGGAGTTGCTTCAGGTTGCCAAAGAGATCATTGGTTTCCTGCGGGGTCAGCACCGCCGTCGGCTCGTCCAGGATGAGGGTGTTTGCCTCCCGATAAAGCAGCTTCAGGATTTCGACGCGCTGTTGCACGCCGACGGGAAGCTGCTCGATGGGGCGGTCCCAATCGACCGGCAACCCGTATTGGCGCGCCAAGGCCGCCAGGCGCGCGCGGGCTCCTTGGCGATCAATCACTTGCCACCGGAGCGGCTCGGCCCCCAGTAGAATGTTATCCAGCGCGGAGTAAGGACCGGCCAGCATGAAATGCTGGTGGACCATGCCGATCCCCCGGGCGATGGCGTCCGAGGGCGACGCCCAAACGCACTTCTTTCCGCCCATGAAAATCTCCCCGGCGTCCGGGCGCAACATGCCGTAAAGAATCTTCATGGCCGTGGATTTCCCCGCGCCGTTTTCCCCGATGACACCGTGAATCGTGCCGACCTCGACCCGCAGATTCACCCCCGCGTTGGCCAGCACGCTCCCGAACTGCTTCGTCAGTCCGCGCAACTCGACTGCGGCAAGGGTATTGGCCGTCATGCTGGTAGTGTCCGAATCTGTATGGTTCGGGGTTAAGGTCTCAGTACCATCTCCACCCGCGCGTTGCCTTTCAACTCCAAAATAAGCCAGCCTTCCTTTTGCAGGAACTGGTTGCGGTCGGAGTATTCGGTTAAACTCCCGGCCCGGCGCCGCTCAGTAAACCTTCCGCAAATTGGAGGGCAGGATGTTCAGCTCGGTGCGATACTTGGCCACGGTGCGGCGTGCGATCACGATGCCCTTTTCCTTGAGCATCCGGACCACCTCCTGATCCGAGAGCGGCTTGCCGGTATCTTCTGCTTCAAAGATTTCCGCAATCATGTTCTTCACACTGGTGTTGGACATGCTGGTGGCGGACCGGCCGTCGCCGCCGGCGGTCTGGATGCCGGCGGTGAAGAAGTACTTCATCTCGAAAATCCCCTGCGGCGTCTGAATGTATTTGCCGGAGACCGCGCGGCTGACGGTGGTTTCATGCACGCCGACCACTTGCGCCACTTGCACCATGGTCAGCGGTTTGAGCGCGGCGACGCCTTTGGCCATGAACTCGCGCTGGCGCTTCACAATTTCGTTGGCGATGTTCAGGATCGTCTGCTGCCGTTGGTGCAGGCTCTTGATCAGGAACTTCCCGGCGCGGATCTTTTCCCGGATGTAGTTCCGCACTTCGGGCGAGTTGCTGCCCTGAGCCATTAAATCCTTGTAGGTGTTGCTGATGCGCAAGTGCGGGATATGCTCGTTGTTGGTCGTGACCACATATTCATCGCCGGACTTGCGCACGAAGACTTCCGGCAGGATGTATTGGTCGTTATCCGGCAAGTAGGCGCGCCCGGGCCGCGGCTCCAGCCGGGCGATGCGCTCCAGCGCATCCTGCACCTCGTCCACTGATTGCCCGGTGCCGCGGGCAATTTCCGGGATGCGCCGCTTGCCCAGTGCGTCCATGAATTCGTTAACGATGCGGTATTCCAGCGTAGTCTGCTGGCCCAGGCGCTCGAACTGGAGCAGCAGGCATTCCCGTAAATCCCGCGCGCCGACGCCCGGCGGGTCGAAGGTCTGGATTACTTTCAGCACCGCGGCAATCTGTTCCGGCGGCAGTCCGGTGGATGCGGCCAGCTCTTCCACAGTAGCTTTCAGGTAGCCGTACTCATCGATGTTGCCGATCACCATTTCCGCAATCGGCCACTGGTCCGGCGGCAGAGCGGACTCGCGCACCTGCTCGAGCAGCATTTCCTGCAGGGAGGTTCCCGCCACCAGGGAATCGAACATGAACTGCCGCTTCTCTTCTTCCTCGGCGGAGGCCCGCATTGGGAGATTGGTTTGGGCGAAGTGGTCGCGCCATTCCTGGTCGAGTTGCACCAGGCGGTCAAACTCCGCTTGAAACTCATCGACTGGCTCGCTCGCGCTTTTTTCGGCGGCGGGGTCAAAGTCCACATCCGCGGGCGGCTCGCTTGGGTCGGCTGCTTCGGCGGGTTGCTCCCCCTCGTGGCTGTCTTTCTCTTGCAGCTCCGTTTCCGGCGCGGACTCTTCTTCCAACACTGGATTCTGCTGCAATTCCTGCTCCACCAGCGCTTTGAGCTCCAGCGTCGGCGCCTGCAAAAGGGCGAGCGACTGCTGCAGTTGCGGCGCCAGCACCAGCGACTGCGTCAAACGCTGCGACAAATGTAGGCCTTGAGGCATGGTGAGATTCTATAGCGCCCTGGCCCCGACACAAGCAAGAACTTGGCACGACTCTGGCTGTCGCGGTCCTTCAGTTCACCGCATCCAGGCAATCGCGCACGGCCAGGGCAAGTTTGTGGGGATGATACGGCTTCTGGAGATAGTTCAGGCCGGGGCGCAAAACAAAGTCCTTGCCGACCACGTCCGCGCTGTAGCCGCTGGTAAAAATCACTTTGAGCCTCGGTCGCTCCGCCCAGAGCTTTTCCGCCAGCTCGCGCCCGTTGAGACGGTCGGGCATCACCAAATCGGTCAGCAGCAAGTCGATCCGCTCCTTGCTGTCCCGCCAGACCTGGAGCGCCTTGACCCCGGACTCGGCTTGGAGTATGCGGTAACCGTGCCCCGCCAGCAAATTGCAAACCAACTCGCGGACGGGCGCTTCGTCCTCCACTACCAGGATAGTTTCCGTGCCGCCACGAGCGGCCTTTTCAGCCGGCTGATCCCCCGCGGCTTTGGCGCTTTCAGCGCTGCGCGGCAAAAACACCTTGAAGGCCGTGCCGTTGCCGGGTTGGCTTTCAACCTCAATCCAGCCCTGGTGTTGTTTGACGATGCCGTACACCGTCGCCAAACCCAGGCCCGTTCCCTTCCCGACTTCCTTGGTGGTGAAGAACGGTTCAAAGATGCGGCGCAGGTTCTCCGGCGGAATCCCGCAGCCGGTGTCGATCACGCTCAGGCACACAAAGCGGCCGGTGTGCCCTTCCGAGTGTTCCGCCAGACGACGGGCGTCCACCTCGGTCGTCGAAATCTTAAGGGCGAGCAGGCCGCCCTTGGGCATGGCGTCGCGGGAGTTCACCGCCAGATTCAACAACACCTGTTCCATCATGCCGGCGTCGGCTTGCACCAGCGCCGGCTGCGGACAGTAATTCAGTTGCAAAGCGATGTCTTCTCCCAGGATGCGACCCAGCATTTTGGTCATGTTGCCGACCACTTCATTCATGTCCAACTGCCGCGGTTGGAGCACCTGCCGGCGGCTGAAGGCCAGCAATTGCCGCGTCAGGCTGGCAGCGCGGTCGGCGGCGTGGCTGATCTGTTGGGCGGACTTGGCGGAAACGCCCGTCAGGCTGCCGCCCGCCAGGAGCAGCGAGGCATGACCGTGGATGACGGTCAGAATGTTGTTGAAATCATGGGCCACCCCGCCGGCGAGCTGACCAATGGCTTCCATCTTTTGCGATTGCCGTAACTGTTGTTCCAAGCGTTTCTGGGCCGTCACGTCCCGGTACAGTCTCAGCAGCATCGGGGGCTGGCCCCGCAACTCCACAAAGGAGCTGGTGGCCTCCAGCGTGACGACATTGCCGTTGCGCAGTGTCAGCGGTCGTTCCCTCTGCTGCTCGATGACCCGATCACGGAAGCGCTGGCGGTATTCCTGGAGAATCTTCTCGGGCTGCTCGGACTCGGCCAGGATCACCGTGAAGGGCTTGCCTTCCAGCTCTTCCCGGCTCATGCCGACCAGATTGCAGAAGGCATCGTTGACCGCTACGATGTTCCCATTCTCGTCCGTCAGACGCATCCCATCCACCGAATTCTCCCACACTGAATGGAACAGCATCTCCGAACTCCGCAGCGCCGCCTCGGCCAGCTTCCGGTCCGTGATGTCGCGCACGTGCAGCAGCACCGCTGACTGGCCGGCGTAATTGACGCGGCTGGCCCGCACCTCCACCGGCACCACCCGCCCATCTTGTGTGTAACTGGCCCCCTCGGTTTGCGCCAGCCGGCCTTCCACCAGTGCTCTGAAATCGCCCGCCGCCTCTTCCCGCCGTTCGGGCGGGATCAGGTCGAGGACGTGCTTGCCGATCAAATCTTTGCGGGTCGCGCCGTGCAGCCGGCAGGCCGCCGGGTTGATGTCCAACACCGTCCCGCTGAGGTCCTCAACAAAGACCGCGTCCGGCGAGCCTTCGAACAAATCGCGAAAGCGCTGCTCGCTGTCGTGCAGGGCCTGCTCCGCCCGAATTCGCTCCAGCGCGCCCCCGCAGTGGTCGGCCAGCGTTTGCAGGGTGTTGAGGTCCGCCTGGTCGTAAGCCTTGAGCCGGTAGCTTTGGATCGACAGGATGCCGATCACCTTGGTGCGGTTCCGAACCGGCGCCAGCATCAGCGACGCTGAGGGGCGCGAGGTATCGCCAATCGGAACAACGTCTGCGGGTATCGTGAGCGGCTCTTCGCGCAAGATCAACTCCGCGCCGTGCGCGATGATCCGCCGCGCCATGCCGCTAGGCTCCCGCGCCCGGCCCGCCACCGGAAGATCGAACTGCTGGCCACTTCTGTCGGTGTCCACGTTCAAGATCGGGAGAATCCTGCCCAGTTCAGCGGAATACAAATCCAACGTGAACACATCCCAGCGAAACAGATCCTCCGCTACGGCGCGGATAATCCGGGCCGCTTCGGCGGGGGAAGTCGCCGAGCTTAGACTCTGGCCCAGCTTGGAAAGGGCCGCCTCCCGATGCTCAATCCGCTTTCGCTCGGTTATATCATTGGCCATGGACAGCGAGGCCAGGCGGCCTTTGAAAGAAATCGGGCTCCATTTGATCTCGACATCGATCAGGGTCCCGTCTTTCTTCCGATGCCGCCACGCGCCCACGAGGCCTGGCTGAGGAGAGCGCTCTGAGGCCAACAGGTTGTGCAGGTATTCGATCAGCGCCGGCACATCCTCCGGCGGCCGGATGTCCTTGAGCGTCATCCCAAGAAACTCCTCGCGCGTATAACCGTAGTGCTCGAGTGCGGCCTCATTAACTTCCAGGAAGGCGAGCGTTTCGTGGTCGAAGACAAACATCGGAATGGGATTGCCGTGGAAAACCAGGCGATACTGTTGCTCGCTTTCTCGCAGCCCCGCTTCCGCCTGCTTGCGGTCACTGATGTCGCGCGAGTTAATGACCACCCCGGCAATGTCCGGGTCGCCCAAGCGGTTCTGGCCGACCGCCTCGAGATATCTCCAGGAGCCGTCCCGGTGCTGAAAACGGAATTCCAGAGTGACCGTCCGGTCGGGATTCCTCAGGCCGTGGTCGAACGCTTGCAAAACTCGAGGCAGGTCCTTGGGATGGATGAGAGCAAAGGCGCATTGTCCCGCCAGGTCTTGTGGCTCATAACCCATCACGCGCTTCACCGAGGGGCTGTTATAGATGAAACGGCCCTTCGGGTCCAGAATGGTGAGGACATCCAGCGCGTTCTCCGTCAGGGCGCGGAAATACTTCTCGCGCCGAACCAATTCGCTCTCCACTCGCCGCCGCTGCTTCCGTTCCTCGGCTTCCTTGACCGCGCGGCGCACCGCCGGCACCAGGCGTTCCGGCCACTGCTTGAGCACATAATCGGTCGCCCCGGCTTTCAGGCTCTCGATGGCGGCCTGTTCTCCGATCGTGCCGGAGACCAGCAGAAAAGGCGTTTCCGGGCATTTCTCCCGCGCCGCGCGCAAGGCCTCCAGTCCGTTGCAGGACGGAAGCAAGTAATCAGCCAGAATGACATCGAACTGCTCCGGCGCCAAAGCTTCTTCAAAAGCTGCGCGGTTCTCCGCCAGCACCAGTTCGACCTGGAACCCTTCCTTGGCCAGCAGGGATCGAACCAGATCGCAGTAATCCGGATCATCTTCCAAATGCAAGATGCGCAACGGCATGTTCATGACATAGTTATCCTGCCGAATTTCCCTCCTGAAACAGCAAGCTTGGTGCCAGTAAGCGGCGGGACTCTCAATTGGCCGGGATGAAGCCCTTTGGCAGTTTCGACCCCTGTTTCTCGCTCGTTTGGGCCGGAAAGCGGGGTTTCTTAGCCCAAACATTGCGCTGCCGGCTCTGGCGGCTCCGGTCTGATTTCTCGCAAATGATAACCGAAGCCCGGCTCCCGCAGGCTGGAAAGTCCAACTTTCCCCTGCCGTTGCTGGTACAGGCCGGGATGCGCTGCCGCCATCCGGGCGCGAGAGCGCGGGATGGCACTGCCATCTCAGTTCCCACTTCAAGAACTGGTCGGAGCGACAGGATTTGAACCTGCGACGTCTTGGTCCCAAACCAAGTGCTCTACCAGGCTGAGCTACGCTCCGAATCAATATTTACTGAGGCAAATTGCAGTATTCCAGGTCACCGCTTGACCATCTGATACTGTAATCTGATACTGACGCCGCGAACGACTGCAACGACCAACCGCACCAGGATTCCCCCTGGCAGAAAACGCACTTCGCAAACCTGATTCGTCACAAGCCGTCACAGGTTTATTTTGCCCGGTTCAGGGTGAAGGGCAAGCTCATTCGTTAAAACCGATCAAACTTGGGCGGGTTCCGCGCAGTCGGCGGGCGAGTGGGCAGTGGACACGCGGCGATGTCCAGCGTAGAGTCCCCGCATGGCAAACATCGAGACTCCCCCCAGCCTGCCAGCCGACTGGCTGGAGGAGTTTGAGGCGGCCGCGCGCCGGCCTCTGCCCCTGCGCTGGCGCTACGCCTTTATTCACACCTACAAGCCGGTGCTCGATGACGCCTCCTTCCGCGCGTTTGACACCACGGAAGACTACCGGCGCTGGTGCGAGCAGAACCTTCCCGATTGGCTCGGATATGCCCGCGTTTGAGTATTTGCCAATCATCGCCAGCAAAGCCGCCACGAACCGGGTCAAAGACCGTGAATCGCTGCCGCGCCTGCGCTCTTTCCGCAACTACTGGCTGGCCAAACACGGACGCTGATTGCTTCCAGAGTCTCAGCGGGGCTTCCGCCAACCGCCGGGGCGGACGCGGATTTCGGCTACGTCGGCACGCGCCGGGCAAGATCAACCTCTACGTCGGCAAGACCGCGGTCAAGTTCAACATCCCCGAAGCCGAAGCTGTGGACCGCCTCGTGGACCTGATCCGGGAGCACGGGAAATGGGCCGAGCCGGAAGCAAGAACATCCGGCGACCTGGCGACCCATTGAGCGTTAATCTCCGATCTTCGCTGGAAACTGCGGGCAAAAACGCGACCTTCCAAGCCGTCCGCGCGGGCCAAAGAACTGGAGTTTCCCCTGCCGATCACATTCCCAGAACTCGAGGGCGCCTTCGGCAAAGACTGCCTGGCGTTTCTTGCGGATTTCCGTTGCAGTGTTGGAAGGGGATAACACTTCGATGATGAGCTCCGGTGACTCGGTCCAGCTTGGCCGGTCGAAGTTGCGCTCCACCTTCTGAGGCGAAGCCCATGCCACGTCCGCCACTACGGTGCCGATGTCCGTTTCAATCGGGCATTCGGGCATGGCCTCGCCCTCGGGCAAGAGCCGATTGAGCCAGCGGATGATGCGGCTCTGGTAAATGCTGTGGTAGCTTCGGTGCGGACTCATAACCAGTTGGCCTTCATGGGCAAGCTCCACGCGATAAGGAATATCCTCGAAACTCTTATCGTCGCACAACTGTTCCCATTTCATGGTCAAAAGCTAATGGGCCGGACCGTCTTTTGCAAGCCGCAAACGGGGGTCGAAGGGGGGGTGTTTGAAGACGGCAATGGCCCGGGCGAAATGGCGGATGCGGATTTCGGCTGCGTCGGCGGCGCGCCGGGCAAGATCAACCTCTACGTCGGCAAGACAGCGGCGAAGTTCAACATCCCCGAGACAAGCGGGCGGCCCTTTAGTCTTTACGACGTTGAGCATGTCTTTTGGTTCAGGGGCGGCAACCCGCCGGGTCGGAGACCGGCGCTCCGGTTTAACTCATTTAACCCGTGGAACTCGGGTAACCCCAGCAACTCAGGCAGCCCCTTTAAGCCCGCCTTCGCTGCGAGTCGAATATTATGAACGGCAGCGCAGATGGTTTCGTCCGGTGGTTCAGGCGGCAGGCCGATGAGAAAACGGCGCCGGGAGTTCAGGCGTTTTCCCTTTTCCCGAGCAGCAAGGAATCCTCCAGCACTTCTTGGACATTAAACGGCCATAGCGTTGGTGGAACGAACATCCAGTTGTAAAGCGCTCGCAGTTGTTGAGCATCATCCACCAGCACGATCAAGCTTGTCAACGCACCATTGTTTTAGCTACAAAACGGCCATGCTAAAGTTCCCAACCTCCTGCGGCTGAGCAGTCATTGGGGGAATCCTATGCGCAGTCCAGCGACTCAATCCAAACCCGCACCGACGATAGCATCCGCCCCGGTCATGGCTCAGTCGCGTTTTCCGGTGTGGCTGATGGCCGCTTTGCTGGCGCTGGTGACGATGGCCCTGTACTGGCCGGCGACGGGCCATGACTTCGTCAACTACGATGACGATGAGTACGTATTAGATAACACTCACGTGACCAGCGGATTGACTTGGGAGGACGCCCGGTGGGCATTCCGGAGCGGCTACGCCGCCAACTGGCATCCGGTCACGTGGCTGTCCCACATGTTGGACTGTCAAATGTTCGGGTTGAACCCTTGGGGGCACCATTTGACCAACGTGCTGCTGCACGCCCTCAACGCGGCGCTGGTCTTCGCGTTGCTGCGACAGATGACTGGCGCGACGTGGCGGAGTCTGTTGGTGGCGGCGCTGTTCGCCGTTCACCCGCTACGCGTCGAATCGGTCGCCTGGGTGGCGGAACGCAAGGACGTGCTCAGCGCTTGCTTCGGTCTTCTCGCGCTGGTTTTTTACGCCCGTTACGCGCGCCAGCGGTCGGTAGTCGCAAGTCCGGAGACCAAGGCCGGGGTGGTTCCGGCGCTCGGCCCTCGGCCCGCGAGACTCGACTACGGGCTCGCCTTGTTCTTTCTGGCCCTCGGATTGATGAGCAAGCCGATGCTGGTGACGTGGCCGTTGGTCATGTTGCTGCTGGATTACTGGCCCTTGGAGCGGTTCAAACCCGGTAGCGTGTGGCGATTGGTGAGGGAGAAAATCCCGTTCTTTGCCCTTGCGGCGGCGACGAGCGTCGTGACCTTCGTGGTACAGGGAGGGGCTATGACGATGGGTGAGAACTTCCCGCTCGGCGTGCGCAGCGGAAACGCCCTGATTTCCTACTGCCGCTATCTGGGGAAGCTGTTCTGGCCAAGAGGTCTGGGCGTTTTCTATCCGCACCCTGAGCATTGGCCGCCGGCGAAGGTGCTGCTGGCGGGTGGGGTGATCCTGGGCATTTCGATGCTGCTGTTTGCGCAGCGGCGGCGCTCTCCCTTTTTGCTGATGGGGTGGCTGTGGTTTGTCGGGATGCTGGTGCCCGTGATCGGGTTGGTGCAAGTGGGCGACCAGGCGATGGCAGATCGGTACACTTATCTTCCATCGCTGGGATTGCTGATCCTGGCAATCTGGGGCGCATACGAACTGACCCAACGCTGGCGGTACGCTGTGGTGGCGTTGTCGGTGGCGGGTTGGGCGGCGATTGTCCTCTGCCTGGTGTTGACGCGGCAACAGCTCGGGCATTGGAAGGACAGTGAAACCCTATTCCGGCATGCGCTCGAAGTCACGGAAAACAATCACATCGCCCACAACAACCTTGGCAACGCCCTCGAAAAGAAAGGCCAAATCGACGAAGCGATCCGCCAATTTCAGGAAGCCCTCCGCCTGAAACCGGATGACGCCCTCTCGCACAACAACCTTGGCAGCGCGCTCGAAAAGAAAGGCCAAACTGACGAGGCGATCAGCCAATACCAAGAGGCCCTCCGCCTGAAACCGGATTTGGCCCTCGCCCACCACAACCTGGGCCTCGCGCTCGCCGAGAAAGGCCGCAACGACGAGGCGATCAGCCAATACCAGGAAGCCATCCGCCTCAAACCGTATTATGCCGACCCCCACTACAACCTCGGCATCGCCCTCGGCAAGAAAGGCCGCAACGACGAGGCGGTCAGCCAATACCAGGAAGCCATCCGCCTCAAACCGTATTATGCCGCCCCCCACAACAACCTCGGCAACGCCCTCGTCAGGAAAGGCCAAACTGACGAGGCGATCCGCCAATACCAAGAGGCCCTCTGCCTGAAACCGGATTACATCGAGGCCCACTACAACCTCGCCAACGTCCTCTACATGAAAGGCCAGATTGACGAGGCGATCCGCCAATACCACGAAGTCATCCGCCTCAAACCAGGTGGCGCCGACGCCCACAATAACCTCGGCGCTGCCCTCTTCCGCAAAGGCCGCACCGGCGAGGCGATCGGCCAGTTCCAGGAAGCCCTGAGACTCAAGCCTGACTATGCCCAGGCCCGCAAAAACCTGGACGCCGTGCTCGCGGCCAAGGCCGATTCTCCGCAGCCGCCAAGTGCCTCCACCAACCCCTGATACCAAGTGCGGCTTGCAACTGCACCATTCGATGCCGTCGTCTCTCCCTCTCCCCATCGGATGGGGAGAGGGCTGGGGTGAGGGGTCCACGCAGCTCAGGAATAGTGCGTTTACAAGGCGTAGTTGGTATGAGCCTCGGCGAGCCAGAGCTTGTGGCACTCGCAGGAGAGGGCGCCCAACCCTGCGACATCCTGGGTCTGGTTGAACGCCGCCAGCGCCTGTCGGAAACGGCCGGTGCAGTGCTCGCAATTGTGCGGCGTCTGCAATGGGTTCGTTCCTTCGTCGCTTAGCCCGACCAGCAAGCGTCCAAGCGGGGCAATCCGTGAAACTGCTTCGGCCACCGACCAAAGCCAGGGTGGCCGGTAACGGCCTTGCTCGAACGCGTGGTAGAGCGGCGTCTGCGGGGCGACGAAGCAGGGCTCCAGCGCCACTCGGGTGGGACACTCCAGCTCGCGGCCCAGGGAGAAGACCTTCCGCGCGGTCGCCACCGAGTCCTCGATGGCCTCGCGCTCGCCTGTGTTGATAGGTTTCAGCAGGACATAGGCAAGCAGCCCGGCACCCGCTCGGGCCAGCAACTCTGCAGCGGCAGCGAACTGCCCCCAGGTATAGCCCTTGTGAATGCGCCGGCTCAGGATCTCCGGGTTGGCGCTCTCCAGGCCGATGCCCACCTCCAGCGGTTTGCCTCGGCAGGCATCCAGCGCCCGCGCGAGCCTGGCAGCGGTGACATATTCCGGGCGAGTCTCGACCAGCAGCGAGGTGACTTCGGGACGAGCGGCGGCCAGCGCGAGCATCGCGGGCTGCGCCGACTCAGGGACTTCCTCCGGGTTGAAGAAGGAGCCGGAGTTGTAAAGGTCAACCTCGACCGGCGCTTGGATGTCCCGGGGAATCCTCGCCAGGGCGGCCTCGACCTGGGCGAGGTAGTCCTCTGTGCTCACGGGTTTGCCCGTGCCGAAGGTCTGGGGGAAGCCGCAGTTAGTGCAGCCGCCAGAGGTTCGGGCGTAGGCGCAGCCCGGCGCCGCCAGGATCACCATGAGCCGGAAACCCGGCCTGTTCTGGACTTGGGCCTTGATCCACTCGACCTGTCTCGGCAACCGGGTCATTTGGCTGTGGGGTGTGGCACCAGAAAGGGCCCCAGGGCCAGCGCGTCCATGGACGACTTCAGGAAGGTGTCGAGCGCATGGTCGGGGCTTGTGACGATGGGCTCCCCGATGTTGAATGAGGTGTTGAGCACCATCGGCAGCGAGGTCTTCTTCTCGAACTCAGTGATCAGCTCGGCGTAGAGCGGGTCCACCTCCGGTTGCACTTCGTGGGCACGGGCGCGGGCCTTGCCGGTGGAGGCGTTCTCCTGGATGACGGCCGGGATCATCTGGGTCATACGATGCTCGCGCAGGGGCAGGGCGAAGAGCATGTAGCGGGTCGAGAGCATCTCGGCCGGCAGCTCGAAGAACTTCGCCATCCCTCCCGGCAGCACGCTGGGGGCGAAGGGCCGGAACGACTCGCGGTATTTCACTCGGGTATTGAGCCGGTTGCGGGCGTCGAAGCGGCTGGGGTCGGTCACAATCGAGCGATGCCCTAGCGCCCGCGGCCCGACCTCCTGCCGCCCCTGGAACCAAGCCACGATTTGCCCGCGCTCGATGCGGGTGGCCACTTCCACGGCCACATTGTCCGGTTTCAAGAAGGCCAGCCTGCGGGCCTTCAGCGATGCCTGCATTTCCTCGGCGCTGTATCCCGGACCCCAGAACGCGTGCGCCATCCGCGGCCGCGCCTTCCCGCCTTGCTGGAAGTGTACCAAGGCAGCGGCCCCCAGCGCGGTGCCGGCGTCGTTGGCCATGGGTTGCACCCAGATCCGCTTGAACGGCGTCCGGGCGGCGATTTCGTAGTTGGCCACACAGTTCAGGGCCACTCCGCCCGCCAGGCACAGGTTAGCGACAGGCTCCCTGCGGTCCGCGTTGATGCGCGCATAGAGCCGTTTCGCCAGGTGCACCATGACGTCTTGGGTGACCACCTGGAGCGCCGCCGCCACCGCGGCGTCCTCGTAACGGTCCACTACCGAAGTGCGGCGCGGCCCGAACAAGCGCTCCAGACCGGAGAAGTCGTCCGTGCGGAAGCGGAAGGCCTCGTTATCGACGAACAAGGTGCCGCCGCTCTCCTCGTGGAAGATGGTTCTCATGCGTGTGAGGAAGTCGGCGTCGGTCAGCTCGCCGATGGGGTCGGTGATGCAGGCATAGCCCATCACCTTGCCCGGACCGCTATAAACATCGAAGCCCAGGAACTCGGACATCCGCTCCCAAACAAAGCCCAGCGAGTGCGGGTAGCCCACCGCCTCAAGCTCAGTGAGGTTGTTCCCCTGTCCCAGGCCCAGCCAGGTCGAGTTAAACTCGCCGATGCCGTCAATGACCAGCACCGCAGCCTGCTCGAATGGCGAAGCGAAGAATGCCGACGCCGCGTGACACCGGTGGTGGGGCAGGAAGTCGAACCCGGCTTGGGGCGCCCTGGTGACAAGTTTATCCCGCGCCGTCATGCTGTGCCGGTAGTAGGTCTCCTCGCCCTCCGGTGTTCCCCAATCGCCCGGCTTCATCCGCTTCGCGTCGGGGAGATTGACGTTTTGCCGGCGACGCTCTTCCGGATCGAGCGAGTAGCCGATCGCCGCCAGGTCCTTCCAGTCAATGCCTCCCTGTTTTAGGCACCAGGCCATGGCTTGCTCGGGGAGTTCGTCCGGGTTGTCCACCCGCGAGTGCTTGCCATAGCGAATGCGATTGAAGCGCTCTTCCTCTGCCAGGGTGACAATCTCGCCGTCGCGCAGCAGGCAGGCCGAGGATTCGTGGTAAGCCGTGTTAACTCCGAGAATATGAACGGTCATAAAGGTCCCTCTCTAAAACAGGTTTCCGGCTTCACTCTTGCATTTTGATCCCCTTGAAAACCGCTTCGACTTTGCTCCAGACGGTCTCGTTCAGTTCAACTTTTGCCACAACTCATAGACGATGTTGCTGATCATCGAAATCTCTCACGTAATTCCATTCTGCCTGCGATCTTTAGAAAATACGCGAGGAAAAATGGCCGCGAGGACACCAGTAGGCAACATCAATCATCACCACACCGATCACCGTTTTCAAAGTTCGGGTGGGCAAAATCCGTTTTCTGAGCTGTCGTCAATCAGATCACGCAGTACATTTCCAACACCCCTTGCGCCCGGCCAAACCGGTCGGCTTGCACGTTCCCAATCCACACGCTGCCATCGGCCACCACAAACACCGCTTGGGCTTCAGCTAATCCACGCCGCCGCGCTTGGGCCTGCACCCGCCGGCCAAACTCCAGCGGTTCTTCCTGCCAGGCCACGACATATTTCTGCGCGATCACGCCCCGCCCGCCCGCCGTCTGGCCCGCCTGCTCCAGCCGATAAATCACCGCCCCTTTGATCTCATGCCACGCCACCCGCTGCCCCGCCGCGTCCGCCGACTCCACGCCCCACGCCTCCCCGCGTTGCCGGGCCAGCCAACCATCCATCATGATCACCAGCGCCGCGGGACCCCTGGCTTTGACCCCGGCAGAAATCACCACGATCGGCGCCGGATCGCTGGCCCGCGCTTGCGCTTGCGCCTCCGCCCGTTGGCCCACAGCACAGGCGCGCTGGCGGATGGTGCTCGCATCCACCGGACTGCCCCACTTGGCCGACAACACCGCCGCTGCCTGATACGAACCGGCCAGCGTCACCGTTAGACACACCCGATCCTCCAGTTCCGGCGTCATCTTCTGGTGCGGCCCCAAACCCCAATGTGCCCGTGCCGGGCACACCCATTTCATCTGCTCGATGCTCCAGAGGGATGCTACGCTCCGGGCAGTGCCTGCCGGCAAGGGGATGATTTGGGCAGGTCGCGACCTCCAGTAAATTGTTTACAAATGTAGGCTTAAGTAAACCACGATTTATGTTGATTTCCTCGAAGTCTCTTTGATATTTATGAATCGGACCGAACGGTGCGGAGCCAGGGTGACAACTAGAGATATTTCCGTACAGAACCCTGGCTTCTGCAGATGTGTTCGCGAGGAACGGCGACCACCTCTCTTTAGATGCATTTCCGCACCATACAGGGTGCCAGTGGCCCCGCAGGAGCCGAGCGGACGGCCTGTCCGCAGGTACCGTTGCAGGACCTGACCGACCTCATCGGTCAACGGCAAGATCAAGTGCCGCCGGGTTTTGCGCTGGGCTACCCGCAGGGTTCCGGCCCGCCAGTCAATATCGTCCAAGGTCAACGCGACTACCTCGCTACTGCGTAGTCCGTAGGCCGCCAGAAGCAAGAGGATGGTGCCTTCGGCACAACCACGCACCCGCTGGAGGTATCCACCGTAACGCGCCAGTTCGCGCTCCAAGCGAGTCGTTGGCCTGGGGATTGGTGGCACCAGACCATGAACCTGCTGCAGAAACTGCCGCAGCTGCCGAATCGTGCCTCCCAGCGTGCGGGTCTGTCGGGGCAACCGTTTCCATGCGGTTTCAAAATGACCCGCGGTTAGCTCGTCGAAGGCCCGCAGTCGGCGTCGTTGGAAATACCGGGCGAGGCACCGAAGGTCCCTGAGTTTGTCCCCCAATGGAACCAGCAGTGTAGCCAGAGCAATGACACCACTCGCTGAATTGATCAACAATACATCCAAAGATGGCCAGAGACCGATATGCGCGGTAGGCCCTTGGTAGAATCCGAATAAGCATGGCGTTTCCTTTCGTTGGTTAACTGAAAGGAAACTCCCCCTGCCAATAAATAATGTGGAGCGAAAAAGGGCCATCCAGGCCGTGCAGGTGTCTTCCGGTTCGGTCACTTCACATTACTGAACACTCCACATTACTCCAACAGCAAGTCACGATGGGATTTCAAAGACGCGCCGGCGAGGCGAAGGAGCAGAATCAGCCAAACGATCATACGACAAATGATTCAAGGAACCGTCTCAGGAACCCAGCATTTTTGACCCGGATGGGGTTTTTGCCAACGACAACCACAGTGGTGCCCCAAAATGCAGGCTGATCAACTGGCCGAGGCGACGGAAGCCGGCCTGTTTGCCCACACCAGGTCTCGATTGCGTTCAACGGTGGAATCCCGGGCCATTAGAGCCGCACTATGATTGAATTGCGGCAAAGCGCGCTGCCTGTCGGCGCGCCATCCAGTCGCAAACTTCCATCAAGTCGGCGACCGGCGTCTGTGTGAAGGGCAGTGTGTGCAGATACGGCGCGGGGCCGAACTCGGGCGTGATGGTCGCCACGACCATCCCACGTTGCTTCTGCGAGACCCAAACCAGGTCCCACCATTGTTCGTGAACCGCGAGGTGGCGTGCATATTCGGGTGCCCGGGGCTCGGGTACTTGCGGTCCCTCCTCGTAACCGACGCGGGCATGAATATGGTGACCATGTTGCGCTGCCACCTGGATGATCGCGCCGCAGTCTTCCAGCAACCGTTCCGCCACACAGACCCAATGGCTGAAATCACAGGTCAACTTCAGGTTGGGAAAGCGTTCGAGGATGGCCCGCGTGGTCCACGGATTTCCAAAGCAACGCATGCGGTGCGTTTCGTGAGCAATCGCCAAGCCAACCCGACGCTCCAGATCGAGCATGGCACCATAGAAATCCTCCGCCTCCGCCAGGCTCCAGGCGTCGGAGCCACTGTGCGCGTTGAAGAAAAGCGGTTGGGAATCGAGGCACTCCTCGATCTGTTGCTGCAACGAATCAAGGTGCTCCCGCACCGTTCCTCCCGGCACAAATTCGCGGCTGAAAATCTGCGCAATCCACTGCCAGCCGCTGTCCTGGAGAAAGCGCAGAAAGGCCGAACGATCCGGCACGAGACGCAAGGATGCCTCCACTGCCTCGTAGCCAACATCCCGCCAGCGCGGCAAGTAATGGTCGAAGCCACTTTTCAAATCCACGCCCCACAAGTGGCGCACAAGCTTGAGGTTCATGGGCGGCAAGTTGAAATACCTGCTCCAATCAAAACTCGTCGAAAGCGATCTGGCTCGTGGACACGTTCAGACCTTCGAGCATTTTTGTGGCGGCCTGCACCATCACTGGCGGGCCGCACAGATAGTATTCAATTCCAGCGGGGTCGGCGTGATGGTTCAGATATTCTTCCGCCAGGACTTCGTGAATGCAGCCGGTGGGACCAGCCCAGTGGTCTTCCGGCTGCGGCTCGGATAGCGCGAGATGGAAGCTGAAGTTGGGGTGTTGCCGTGCCAGGCCCTCAAAATATTCCTGGTAAAAGATCTCCTGCCGCGAGCGGGCACCATACCAGAAGCTGACGCGGCGGTTGGTGTTCAGGGTTTCGAACAGGTGCGACAGGTGCGAGCGCAGCGGGGCCATGCCTGAACCACCACCCACATAAACCATTTCCGCGCCGCCGGGTTTGATGTGGAAAGCGCCGAACGGACCGATGGCCGTAACCTGATCGCCGGGTTTGAGCCGGTGGACATAAGCCGAGCCGACGCCGGCCAGGCAATCCTGTCCGCGTGGGGGCGTGGCAATGCGGACGTTGAAACGAAGCTGCTTGTCCGCGGCAGGATTGGTGGCGAGCGAGTAGTTTCGGCGGATGGGCAAGGCGTTCTCCGAACGACAGTCGAAGACATGCTGATCCTTCCAGACTTTGGCGAACGGGTGCTTCACGGGGATTTCATGGAACGAGATTTCGCCATAGGCCGGGATGTCGAGTTGCAGGTAATCACCGGGTTGGTAGGGCGGCAGCGGCGAACCCAGCGCGGGTTCCATCACCAGCTCTTTGATGAACGTGGCGACATTCTCATTGCTCACGACCCGAAGCTTGTAGGTGGTGGGAGCTTGAGCGAGACCGCAGCCGCCCGCGGAATTGAGGTCGAGGAAAACTTTGCCGTCGTGCTCGCGGGCCTTATAGGTCTTCAGCGCAACGCAGACCGGCTGGCGTTGCGGTGAGCCGTCGGTGAGGTCGAAACGCCCGTTGTGTTTGGGGCACTCGATGAGCCGGCCTTTCACGAACCCGTCGGCGAGGTGCGTGTTGCCGTGGGTGCAAATGCCGTCGGTAGCGTAAAGCTCGCCTTCGGCGGTGCGGTAGATAGCGTAGGTCTTCTGATCGTGATCAAAGCGGATGACGTCTTCCTTTTTCAAGAAGTGGCTCACGCACACCTCGACCCAGCCGTTCACCGACCGGCCTTTCGCGGTGAAGATATGCGCGGTGGCCGGGGCATCGGCACGGATGGTCGGAGTGGGCAGCTTGCGCTTGACGTAATACGCGGGGTCTTTCACCTGCCGCAGGACGGCGGGCAGCAGCTCGCGCCACGCCTCCAGGAGATTGGCGTAGGGCGTCGGCATGTCCGCCTTCACCACCTCATGCAGCCTCGGGAGATTGTGATACGGCACGAGCGGAAACATGTGGTGCTCCACATGGTAGTTCATGTTCCAGTAGAGGAAGCGGTTGATGGGATCCATGTAAAGCGTGCGGCAGTTGAGCCGGTGGTCGAGGACGTTTTCCGCCAGGCCCGCGTGCTGGGTGTTGCCGTAAATCTGCGTGAGCCATGAACCGTAAAGCGTCGGCAGCCCGACAAACATGAGCGGCAGGATGCTGCGATGGTAAAGGGCGAGCCCGATGACGCCCGCATAGATCAACAGGTAAATGCGCGCCCGCAGGATCACTTTTTCATACTCGGACTCCGGAATGTAGGTCTTCTCCTCCGGAGTGAGCCGGCCCGTGGCGTGGAGCAAGACGTGCCAGAAGTAAAGAGGGATGACCCTTAACCCAAAGAAATTAAGCAGGAGGATCGGGATGTTCGGCGGGCGCGGGACGGCGATCTCAGGGTCGCGCCCGACGACGATGGTATCGCTGTGGTGGCGGGTGTGGCTCCAGCGCCAGGGCGTCGCTTCGCGCATGACCATGAACGAGGCGACCTCGTAGAGCGCGTTGTTCATCCAATCGGTCTTGAAGGCCGTGCCGTGGCCGCACTCATGCCAGCGGGAGTCGGAGGTGGAGCCATATAGAGCACCGTAGATCACAAACGGGACCACCGCCCACCAGCTTCCAGCCTGCCAGAGTTGGTAGCCAGCCCAGCCCGACCCGATGATCAGAGCAAACCAAAGGATCGTGTCGCGAATGGCGGCTCCGTCCCGGCGTTGCAGGAGTTCGCGCATTTTCTCCTTCGGCACGGGGGAGGCATACCAGGCGGCCTCGGCCAGACCCTTTTCGACGGCGAGGGGCGTATCTTTACCGACGAGACTGTAGTCATTGAGGTGGATTGCTGCTGCGGCAGGCATAATGCTTGGCAGATGCTGTGATGGTTCAAATGAAGGCCAGACTTGCCATGCTGCCAATTTCCTGCGAGGAGTGGAAACAGGCCATGCCTGAGATTCTCAAAAACATATCCCGGGTGAACCTCCGGATGCGGCGGGGCGCCGTCGTGTTTGGCGAGGTGCTCTATTCCCCCGGCGGCATTTGTGGGCCGCGAGTTCAGCATGATTACCAACTCGTCATCCTGCATCGGGGCGAGCTTGATTTGCGCTTGGACGACAAACGAATAGAGATTGCCGCGCCGCATGCCATCCTGTTGAGCCCGGGCCACCGTGAGCATTTCATCTTCTCGCGCGACCGTGAGACACACCACAGTTGGTGCTCAATTGATGCCGGAGCCATCCCGCACAAATTGCGCAGGTTGCTTCGGTCATCCTGCAAAACCGCACTGGCTGACGCGCGCATCGAGGCGCTGATGGAATTGGGCAAGACCACATTCTTTGAAGGCCGGGCTGACCCATTTTTGGAGAACACTTTCCACCTGAGCCTGGGCCTTGCGCTGCTGACCGGCTTTGCGCTCGGCGTGCAGGCCGGGATTCCCGTGTTCAGCCCGGGGGATCAGGCCCTGGCTCGCGCCGAGCGATTCATCTTGGAGGAATTCGGGCAACGTATCTCCCTGATGGATTTGGCAGCAACCGCAGGCGTCTCACGGCAGCATCTCCTCAAGCTGTTCCGGAATCGCCGCGGCACCACTCCGACGCAATACCTTTACGAACGACGCCTTTGGGTGGCAGCCGACGAACTGACACACACAGGTCTCTCCATCAAGGAAATCGCCGAACACTGCGGTTTTGCAAATGCATTCCATTTTTCACGCAAGTTCAAGGAGGCCTATAGAATGAGTCCGCGCGTCTGGCGTTCGCAAAAATGGTCCAGTGCGGGGTGAGCACAATCAATGCAGGCCGAGGCGGACTTTCAGCAGAATTCCCGGGAGGAGTTGAGCCGATGAAATTCCTCACGCTGGCAGACTGGACGGGCCTGGTGGAGACGGAACTCTTTGCCGCCACTTACAAAAGCTATGGGCTGGCGACGGTGCGGTACGCGGTCTTCGATTTGGCTTTTGGCGTTGCCGAGTTCGCGCTGGATGCGGCGCACGTCTTCAGGTTCAAGGTCGCCAAGAGTGCCCCGGTTTGCATCGTCTGCCATGGCTTGCCACGCGAGCAGTTCTTCAACGGCGGTCCTGAGCGACCCGCTGCCTTCGCACGTTATCCATAAAATACCGCCGGGATTTTGCCGAGAGGACTGCCTACATTTGCGCGTCCATTCGGTGAGCCATGTTCTTTGCTCAAGACTTGATCGCGGACACCCCACGTTGCCAAACGTGGCCCGATCAGTCAACAGCTATTGACCACACCCCCCGGACCCCCACCAGGGGCCGGGACTGCCGTTGACAGTTTTGTTGACACCCCCAACCAACCGCACTAAAAAGCAAAAGGCAGGGCAACCTGTGCCGTTGATCAAACGCATGACCACCGTCCCATCGCTGGATGCGACGTTCCGGAGTTGACCAACGTCGGCTCGCGTCTGCCCCATCGTTGGCAACGACGTTTCAGCCGACACCGCAAACAGGTTGCCCTGCCAAAATCGCATTTACCATCTGAGCCGGCCCCGTCAACACCTTAATCGAGTTATTCTCCTACGCTCCCAATAGAGCCAACCGTAGCGCCAACTCAGGCAGCAGTCACCCTTCCAGCAGAGTCAACCACACCACCCCGAACCCTGACCCCCACCGCGGCCACGAAGTAGCCCAACTCTGCCACCACAAAGGAAAGTCGCCCGAGAACCCAAAACCGTCCAGAACCAGACCCCCCCCATCCAGCGAACTCAAACACCCAATGAAGCGGTGTTCTAGTCTCCTTTACTCAACTTGCCCGTTGCTCGCGCAGGCGCTGCAAATAGGCTTCCACATCGCTCTTGAACAGCCGCAATGCGCCACCCACCCGCACCGGTTTAGGCAATTCTCCGCGATCAATGGACCGCCTGACCGAGCGAACGCACTTCCCCAGAATCTTTGCTACCTCCGCCAGACTTAGCAGCGGCTCAATGCCTTTGTCCTTGTCGCCAGGTTCATTCATAATCCCAACACCTTCCGCCTAGTCCTTCCACTTCAATTTTTTGGTCTTTCCGTCCTGCACCAACGTTCCAAACCGCGCCCGCCTCCGATGCTTCTCGCCCAGCTTGCCCGGCAGCAGCTTGCCCAAAGCCCCTTCGACCGCAAAAAGAACTTGCGTTTGAATCAGCGAGGTTATTTCCTCGCGAGTCAGCGCCGGCTCTTTGTAAACCACCCCCTTCTCGCCCTGGTCTTTCGGGTCCTTTTCCACGAATTCATCAGCTTCCACCACTTCACGCTCAGACGACGGCTCCTCGGCCACCGCCACCGGCCCCAACAGTTGACGCCGTTGATCATGATTCAGCTCCACTTCTTCCGCGAAGCCAGCTTTCCGCTTCAATTCTTTCGCCCACGCCTTGCACTCCGAAACCGAGAGCACCACGTACGGACTCTGTTTAATTTTCCGGGTCTTGCCCCACAACGCTTTCTCCTGACTCGTTACGTAGTACGCAAAGCCCGTGAGCCTTCCCGCCCGCATCCGGTCGGTACTCCGTGTGGCAATGCAAGAGGTATCAGGAGATCAGTGCGAGCGTGGTTAAAGGCGCAGTTGAGGAGTTTCTGCAAGGTGACTGCCCAAGCCACAGGTCGATCCAGCCCTTCACTCCCTCAGGCAGGGTTTCGGCATGATGAACGGAAATGATAATTAACTGCGCCAAGGCAGCCTCACCGGCTGCAATGGTTCGCAACCCAGGCACGCAAAGCTGACCAAAGAGCCAAATCTCTTTTACGACCTCACAGTTCCGGCCAAGATCGCTGGATAGACCTCGGCAGAACTCATCCCCGCAAACCCCATCCTGAAATCGAGGCCGAAACAAAAACCTGGCTGATCGAACTGGCGGCCATGTTTGAGAATATTCCCGCACTCCGGGTGGAGCAGCAACGCCTTCATCTCATATCCATTACTCTGAGGATTTTTGTTCCCGCTGCAAAAGCCGCACGCTGAATGGTGCGAAAAAGAGTATTATGGGGTGGGACTTTTCTGGGCAACTTCTCGAACGGCCCTAAGGACGGCCTCGCTGTTGCGCAAGGGGTCGAAATTGAAGATGCAAAGATAACGGCAACGAGGCGACGACAGAGTGGCGGTAATCGCCTGGCGCCATCGGTCGGTATCCGATGAGCCTTGATACAGCCACTCCACCGCCGCCCAGTAGGGCGCAGTGCTGCGCTTGAGCACTTGCTGCACGCCGGCGGCCTTCTCCGGATCGGCCGCGTATTTATAAAAACTCCAGCCCGGACAACTGAACTCGTTCAACGCCGCTTCGTAGAGCAATTCGTTGTCTTTCCAGCCCCCTACATGGGTGAACAATTTGTCGCGTGGCACTCCCAGCTCCGCGGCCAGTCGGCAGAGGTCCTCGACATGCCGCCGCACCACCTCGGCAAGGTCGGCTTCGGTAATCCGGCCCTCTTTGCGCAGGCCGGCGGTCTTCACGGCGGCGTAGCCAATCTGCGCCACACCGCGCGCCGGGGGTTCATCCGGCTTTAGGCCCGTTGTGGGATCTTCACTTGCTGGACGGTCCAGCAGGCGATTGCCCTCCGGATAATACCATGCGTTGACGCCGACGGACGATTCGTGGCCGAGCTTGAGACCCAC
This sequence comes from Verrucomicrobiota bacterium, assembly GCA_050011195.1. Lineage (GTDB taxonomy): Bacteria > Verrucomicrobiota > Verrucomicrobiia > Limisphaerales > UBA8199 > PALSA-1440. The sequence continues at coordinate 28,999 of JBEKJO010000066.1, forward strand.
CAGCAAATTCTTCTTCTTCGCCGGGAGTGCCCGCCACCACTCCAGGACGATGGGAATCAGCACCCGTATTTCCTCATGGCACGCCGCGCGATAGCGCGGGCTCATCAGGTTGGGCGGCGGCAACACGCGAATCTGCTGGCCCCAATTGCGCCACGCGATCTTGATGGCGTCGTCCGCCGACCAGCCCGTCCACTCCACATTCGCACGATTCTTGGGTGAATAGCCGGGCCGGGCCGGATCCCACCAGTTCCACAAATCGGGTCGCGCATCCCACCAATTCTCGCCGTCCAGTTGCACCACCACGGGCGTGTCGGTTTCCTGCGCACGGCGGAGAAACTGTCGTAAATCCTCCACCGACTGTTCTCGCGGCTGGCGCAGATAGGAGAAAATCGCCGACACGCCCACGCGGACGGAGGCGCCGGGCGTCGGCTTGAACTCCCGGCTGATTTGTGTGAAGTCATCCGAATGGGAATTCCCAAGCAGGTTGAAGAGGATAAACTGTTCCCGCTCCGCGAAGGCATAATGAGCCCACATCGTGGCCAAGGCACACAGGCTTGCGGCGAACAGATTGAGGCGCTGGGGCAGCATAAAATGATCAACGCGACGCCGATTTGGCGCTGTTGGTACGCGCTAAAACCATGTAATTGGGCCGTTCTGGAGAGAGGAAGCCACCAATTCGAGCTGATTCGTTCCAGGGGGGCGAACAACAAGTCTGGGAGGTTCTGCCATCGCCACCATCGCCAGCGCCACCCCGACGCCTGCAATTGAGCCGGTGCCGATTCTGCATACCTTTGATGCGACAGAACTGATCACGATTCCGGCCATCACGCATACTTCAGGAGCAGGGCAAACTCAAGAATCAAAAAAGATGGTGCTTTGGGGAGGGTGCAGTTTGACACTGTATCTATAATCTGGGCGTATCGGTTCCTCTCCGACCAAGATCAACCATCAACCTTGGAAGGAGTCATGAAGAAGTTAGAACTATCTGGAATGTCACTGAAGGA
>JBEKJO010000067.1:0-29976 GCA_050011195.1 Verrucomicrobiota bacterium
CGGCGGGCGTAGAGGTTCCAGGCGTCGCGCTGGGGCTGGGTGAGGCGGGCGAACCAGTCTTTGGCGAGGGCGCCGAAGAGGTGCCTCATGCGGACTTGGGGCGGGGTGCGGGGGTTGCGGGGGATGACGTAGGCGCGGGCATAGAGGGCGCAACGGCCAACGGGGGCGTGGTACCAGATGCGGGGGCAGCCCTCGCGGAGGTTGATGCGGAGGGCGCGGCGGGTGCAGCGGGGATGGCCGGTGTAATAGGCGATCATGGTGGCCTTCTGAGGGGCGGTTCAAATCTAAGCTCAAATTGTCTTACATGGGGCAAAAGATGGAACAAGGAATTGAAATTGTCAAATGCCGATTGGTGATTGGTGACTGGTGATTGGTGATTGGGCCTTGGCGGGCAACCTTGACCGAGTGGCTGGAAAGGTGGGTTCGGGCCGGAACAAAGGGGTCTGCGGGCTGGAGAACCGCCGCTGCCAAGGAGGAAGCAAAAAGGGTCTGGTCACATGCCGAGGCAATCTCGTATGCTCCGGCTGAGCCAATACAAGTGACACCATAAACTCACATGCCATCCGAAACCGACATTCTGAGTGCTTTGAGAAGCCAGCCCGGCCTGAAAGGACGCGAGATCGCCAGTCAGCTCAAGGCCGACAAGACCGAGGTCAATTCAATGCTCTGGAAGCTCCAGAATCGAGGGCTGACGCGGCAGGACAATGCTTACCGATGGTTCAGTGTTGAGAAGTCAGGGCAAGCGGCCACACAAGCCCAACCGGCCTCGAAACAACTGACAACGCTGGGCAGGTTGTGCCGGTATTACCTGGAATGCCTTAGCCTGGATGATGAAGCTGGAGTGCGAGTTTTTGCGCGTTCCCTATACGGACTGGACTACGTCGAGCTACCGGAGATTCCAGGCATCGTCGCTGACCAGCCCGTCACAGCGTTTCAAGGGGTGGATAACCTCTTTAGCCGACTACGCAGTGGCCGGGAGCGCAAAGTGCCCCACATCGGTTATCCAGTGCGGGTGAAGTGGCTCAAATCCGCAAAGTGGGAAGGCTTCATGCTGGAACCGGTGTTCCTGTTCGGGTTCAACGACGAAGCTCTGCGCCTTGGGCAGATGCCGGTGTTGTCCGAGGAAACGCCTGCTATCAATTCGGCTGTCATTAAGAGCCTGGCCATCGGCAACGACTCTTTTGTGATGGAGGAAGCCGCCAAACTGGCCGAGGAGCTGGGCCTAGGTGAACCCGACGCGCCGGATTTTGACGAAGTGGTTGAGCGGCTCACGCAGATTCGGGAGGAGTGGGATTGGAAGGAACCGATCAATTCGCACCAACTGTCAAGTGGCGAGCCTCTATCCAAGCTGGAAGTTGAAGGCATTTACAACCGCTGCATTGTCTTCGGTTGCGAGAGATCACCCTACACGAAGGGCCTTGAACAGGAGTTGGCCAAGCTCCAAGAGACATCCGAAGACCAATACCGGTCAACAGCGCTGGGGATGTGGCTGGAGCGCAGAGTCCAGTGGCAACACACTTCTCCTGCCGAAGTCATCACGCTCCTGGAAGCACTGCCATTGAACAGCGAACAGCGGGAGGCAATCGACCACGCGCTCACGCAGCCACTGACGGTGATTACGGGGCCTCCGGGGACGGGCAAGTCTCAGGTGGTGTCCTGTCTGCTCATCAACGCGGCCAAATTGGGTAAGCGCGTGCTCTTCGCCAGCAAGAACAACAAGGCAGTGGATGTGGTGGAAGCCAGGGTGAACAACCTGGGGCCGCGCCCGATTCTTCTGCGCCTGGGCCGGGGCGAATATCAATCGAAGCTCACGGAATACCTGACCGCCCTCTTGGCCAGCCGGGCGACGGAGGAGGATCGCTACAACCACGACGAGGCGGAAAAGGACTTCGCCCACACCCTGGCGCGGATCTAAGAACTGCACAATGCCGCCCAGGAGACGATGAAGCTGCGAAACAACCTCGACGGCCTGGAACAGAAAGTGGAGCCGCTTCGGGGCCAGTTGGGCGAGGCGCTCTTTCAGTCGTTCCACACGCTGGATGTTGAGGCCGCGCAGAAATGCTTGGCGAAGTTGAGGTTGGTCGTCAACGCCGCTACTCGCAGCCAGCAGAAGTTTTTCACCCGGCTCTTCTGGTCTGCGCATCGTGCCAGACGGTTCGAGCTGTTGGGCGCAACCGCAGGCACGCTTCAGCCGATCTTGAAAGCGCTCAGTCTGTCGTCGCCAGTCCCACCGACGTTAGATTCCGAGATGGCAGCTTGGCGTGACTTCGTGTCCGGGGGCGAGAACCGGATCCAAGCTGCCAGCCAGATTGGTGATTACTTCCGCAAGCTGACGGCGCTATCGGATGCGCCCAAGTTGGAGGACATCTGGCAGCGCATTGCCCAGCAGCGCGACAAACTGGCCAAGGACTCGCTGAAGTTATGGGAATACTGGCTGCGCTTGGCTCCTGCCCGGCTGTCAGCCCATGACCGGCACCTGCTAGGCGAGTTCGCCGCCGTTCTGCGGTTGCTGGTTCAAAGCGACGAGGCCAGTCAACGGGTGGGGGGGCGGGTCTTCTCTCAATACTACAAGCTCTTTCCGTCCTTGGTGAACATGCTGTCTTGTTGGGCGGTAACGTCACTTTCGACCAGGGGGCGGGTGCCCCTCGAACCAGGCTTCTTTGACCTAGTCGTGATCGACGAGGCCAGCCAGTGCGACATTGCCTCAGCCCTGCCGTTGCTGTTCCGAGCAAAGGCGGCTGTCATCATTGGTGACCCGAAGCAGTTGCGGCACATCAGCGCCATTCCCCCACGCCGCGACCGGGAGCTGCTGCACAAACACGGTCTGGCTGAGGGATACGCCAAGTGGGCGTATTCAGAGAACTCGCTGTTCGATCTCGCCAGCCCTCTGTCCGGGCAAGACGACATCATCATGTTGCGGGACCACCACCGGTCGCACGCGGACATCATTGAGTTTTCCAACCAGCACTTCTACGAAGGGCGGCTCCGAATTGCGACCAAGTATGACCGCCTGCGCCGACCAGCGCCGGACGCCCCGACCGTGCGGTGGGTGCCTGTGCAGGGCGTGGTGGTTCGTCCGAGGTCGGGTGCAGTTAATGAGATCGAAGCCAAGGCCGTGGTGAAAGAACTTGAGCGGTTGGGCATTGAGCAAGGCTACAGGGGGACGGTGGGCGTGGTGACGCCGTTCCGTGCCCAGGCAAACCGGATACGCGACCTGGTCAACGCACATCCCCATGCCAACTTGCTGCTGAACAAACTAGAGTTGCTGATCGACACCGTCCACAAGTTCCAAGGCGACGAGCGGGACGTGATGATCTTCTCGCCGGTGGTGTCCAAGGGCATCGCCGATGGTCCGGTCGGCTTCCTCAAGAAGACGGACAATCTGTTCAACGTGGCAATCACTCGTGCCAGGGCCGCATTGATCGTCGTGGGCGATCCAGCCGCTGCCAAGAATGCTGGTGTTACGTATCTGGCCGCTTTTGCCAATTACGTCGAGAACCTCGGACGGAACCCGCGTCAGCAGTCGGGCAGTCCAAGCGGAGTGTGTTCCGGCCCCGACTATCCCCATGTCGCAAAGCCAGAGCGGGTTTCGGACTGGGAGCGCGGCTTCTACCGGCAGTTGTGGGAGGCCGGACTTCGCCCGATTCCTCAATACGCCGAGGAGAAGTTCCTGCTGGATTTCGCGCTGTTCGCGAAAGGCCGAAAGCTGAATATCGAAGTCGATGGTGAGCGGTATCACCGGGACTGGAACGGCGAACTACTTCGGCGCGACCAACTCCGCAACATGCGCCTGATCGAACTGGGGTGGGACGTGATGCGTTTCTGGGTTTATCAGTTGCGGGATGAGATGCCTGCGTGCGTGCAGCGTGTGCGAAACTGGGCCGAGGCGAATTGAAGAACGAGACGGATGACGATTGCGGCGGCTGTATGAAACGTTGCAGCTTGAGATTATCGGGGTGATTGAGTCGCTGGGGCAGTTGCGGGAAAGTCCCGAATACCCGCTCTGGCAGATCAGCGAGAAGAAGGCGGGCGTGTTGGACGAACTGGCGGCGGAGCGGGCCAAGGCGTTCGAAAAGGAGAGCGCGGAATTGGAAAAGGAGGCGGAGCAAGCCAATGCGGAGTGCGGAATGCGGAATGCGGAATGGCCGGGGAGGCGGCTGGGCGGATCGGGTAGCCGATAGGGGATAGCCAAAATGGGCAGCAAGAGGAAAGCCCCCTGAACCTCTAACGTGCATTACGCCCGTGAACCGATTAAGATTAAGATTAGGATTAAGATTAGGATTAGGAAGGGAAGGTTCCTGGGCAGAGTCACAGTAGTGGCTGGAGGGCGGCGCGGATGCGGGCGACAATTCCGGGCAGGGCGGCTTGCAGGGCCGGGGTCAGGGCGGCGCCCAGGGTGAAGGGGTCTTCGACTTCGATGGCGAAGATTGTCACTTGCTGCGGCATCGCTAGCCCCAAGTGCCGGCCCAGCGCCAAGGTTTCACTTATGCCCACAAAGTGCGGGGTGCGCCCGGTCAGTCGGGTTAAAGCAGCGGCGTCAAGCTCGTGGAGGAAGCCCGGGGGTGCCTTGCCCGTCTGAATCGAGTCCACGATGACCACCGCGGAGTAGCCGGTGATGTAGTCGAGCAGGGCCAGGCCCATTTCGGTGGTTTCGCGGATGTCAAGGGAGGGGTGGCCGGCGAGTTCCTGCTGGAGCGCGTGGACGACGTGCAGGCCGATGGCATCGTCGGTGAGGATGTCGTTGCCGAGGCCGAGCAGGAGGACGGGCGGGGCCGGGGAAGGCGCCACTTCTGGGCCGGGGGTGATTGCGGGCGCGGGGAAGCTCATGGCAGAAGTCCGAAATCCGAAATCCGAGGCCCGAAGGAAACCCGAAATCTGAAATCCGAGACTCGAAGTGTCCGGTTCACTCCTGCACGAGTTGGCGGACCAGGTTGCGGCGGCGGTCGTAGATGTTGACGCGCAGGGGCAGGTGGCCCGGGAGCGAATGGGTGGCGCAGCCGAGGCAGGGGTCGTAGGCGCGGAAGGCCATCTCGACTTTGTTGAGCAGGCCCTCGGTGACTTTGCCGCCTTTGATGAGGCCCTTGGCCGCTTTTTCCACGCTCATGGCGATGCGGGCGGCGTTGTTGGCCGTGGCGACCACGAGGTTGGCCATCGTGATGAGGCCGCGTTCGTCGGTTTCGTAATGGTGGAAGAGGGTGCCGCGAGGGGCTTCCACGATGCCAATGCCGACTTTGGGCACATGGGTCGGGACGCGGCGCACTTCGGGACTGGTGATCTCGGGATCGTCTATGAGCTGCACCATGCGCTCGGCGGCATAAACCATTTCGACGACGCGCGCCCAGTGGTTGGCCAGGGTGTGGTGGACGGGTTTGGCGCCCAGGGTTTTGTAGAATTCATCGTAAGCGGCCTGGGCCTTGGGGGTGGCCATGCCGTCGGAGACGTTGAGGCGCGCCAGCGGGGCCACGGAGTAGATGCTGGTGTCCGGGCCTTCGACAAAGCCATTCCAGCCGCGCGGCTTGAGGAAGGTGAACTTCATGTAACTCCACGGCTCGGTGTGCTCGGCGACGTAGTCGAGGTATTGCTGCGGGCCGAACTTGTAGATTTCCTTGCCGGCGCAGTCCACGACGCGGAGCTTGCCGTCGTAGAAATTGACCTTGTTCTGGTCATCCACCATTCCCATGTAACAGGTCTTATGGGTGTAGGCGTCGGAGGTGATGAGCTTCACATAGTCCGGGTTGGCGAGGACGATCTTCTTGAAGACCTCGAGGGTCCAGAGGGCGAACTCGAGGCCGTCCTGGGCGAGCTGCTTGAACTTGGGGAGGTCTTCGGGCTTGAGGGCCTTGCTGACGCCGCCGGGCAGGCCCAGCACGGGATGGACAACTTTGCCGCCGAAGTAGGCGATCAACTCGCGCAACCGCTGGCGGCTGCTGATGACTTTCTTGCCGGCTTCGAGCCCGACTTTCTGGATGACGCCGACGATGTTGCGCTGCGCGGGCGGGGCTTCGGGGCCGACGATGAAGTCGGGTCCGCCCAGCACGAAGACGTGCAGAGCGTGGTCTTCCAGCATGAAGGTGTTATAGACCAGCTCGCGAATCCTGCGGCCGGCTGGGGTAGGCTCGACTTTATAGAGGTCGTCGAGGGCCTTGGTGGAGGCCATGTGATGGGCAGTCGGGCAGACACCGCAGATGCGGCTGGTGATTTGGGGCAGGTCTTCGGCCGGGCGGCCAAGGCAGAAGACCTCGAAGCCGCGCAGTTCGGGCACCTGGAGGTAGGCGCGTTCGACATCGCCCTTGTCATCGAGGAAGATGTCAATCTTGCCGTGGCCCTCGAGGCGGGTGATGGGATTGATGGTGACGTTGCGGCGGGCCGACTGGTAGGCGGCATTGGCGCGGAGGCTGCCCTGGTTGAAGGCTTCTTGGGTGGCGGGATTCATATCACTTTCCATTGGCCGGGAGATTCACTTTGCGGCGCAGCAGACTCTTGGCGAGGCCGTAACGGTAGAAGGTGCCGACGGGGTCCGGGATGCCCGCGAGCACCTTGTTGATGTCGCCTTCTTCCTTCGGCGCGACATTGGCGCAGACGGAGGACATGATCTTGAGGCCCTGGTCGCGCACGCGGGAGGTAGGCCCGAAGCAACCGGTGCAGGGCATGTTGCCGGTAGCGCACTGGGAGCCGCAACCGCTGCGAGTCGCCGGCCCCAGGCAGACGACGCCTTGCGCCAGGAAGCAGAGTTCGGGGTTCGCCAGCAATTGGTGCGGGCGTTTGAATTCGGTGAAGCTGACGTTCGTGGGCTTGGATTTCTTGCGCGGGCACTCGTCGCACAGGGCGATGTCGGGCGCCAGGACGGAGCCTTTGGGCGGGAGCTTGCCTTCGAGGAGGGCCGTAATGGCGGTCTTCGTGATGTTCGGCGTCGGCGGACAGCCCGGCACGTAGTAATCGACGTCCACAACCTGGTCCAGGGAGCGAACGACGTTGTAGAGGTCGGGCAGTGAGACTTCGCGGCCAGCCTCGGCAAACTTTAACTGGGGGCGCGTCTTTGGCCCGCCGCTCCCGAGCGTCGGCGCATCTTCGTAGTTGAACTTAAGAATCTGCTCACGCGGGAACTGGTTGGCCAGGCTGGGAATGCCGCCGCTGACGGCGCAGGAGCCGTAGGCGATGAGGAACTGGCTTTTGCGGCGCAGCAGGCGGGCCATTTCCTCCTGTTCGGTGGACCGGATGGCGCCGTTGAGGAGGGTTGCGGTGATGGACTTGTCGGCCATCGCCTCGAGGTCTTTGTATTTGAAGTCCATCGCGACGGGCCAGAGGACAATGTCCACCTTCTCGACGACGCCGAGGATGTCTTCGGCCAGATCAACGACGGTTTCCTCGCAGCCGCCGCACGAGGCGCACCAGTAGAAGGCGACTTTGGGTTTAGGCATGAGCAGCCTCCATCTCTTGGTTTTGGGTGGCGCAGGCACAGCCGGACTCGGCTTCTTTCGCGGCAACGTGCGCAGCGAAGTCCTCCATTTCCTTGTCCCACTCCTCGAACTTCTGCGGGATGCCCAGCGGGCCAAGTTTTTGGACCTGCCCGACCATTTCGTTGATCACCCGCTTGACCTTCTCGCCTTCGGCGGCGGAAATCCATTCCAGCCGCACGCGCTCGTCCTCGATGCCCAGGTCCTTGAGCATCCGCTTCAGCATCTGGAAGCGGCGGAGCATCTTGTAGTTGCCTTCGACGTAGTGGCAATCCCCGGGATGGCACCCGCCGATGAGCACGCCGTCAGCGCCCCGGGCCAGCGCGTCGAGGATGAACTGCGGATCCACCCGCCCGGAGCACATGAGCCGGATAACGCGGGTGTTGGCGGCGTACTTCATCCGCGACACGCCGGCCAAATCGGCTGCCGTGTAGGTGCACCAGTTGCAGAAAAACGCAACGATGCGGGGTTTCCATTCTTTACTCATAAGCCAAAACTCCTTTGATTTCGCTGAACACCTCGTCGTCTTCGAAGAGGCGCTGCGCGATCGAGCCTGACGGGCAGGAAGCGACGCACGTGCCGCAGCCCTTGCAGAGCGCTTCGTTGATGGCGGCCTTCTGCTTGGCTTCGTCGAAGGCAATGGCCGTGTAAGGACAAAGAGCAATGCAGGATTTGCAGCCGGAGCATTCCTCCTCAAGAATATAGGCCGTGTTCGGCTCCTGCTCGATGTACCCTCGGTCAATCAGCACCATCGCTTCGGCAGCGGCGGCCCCGGCTTGGGCGACTGTGTCTGGAATGTCGCGCGGCCCCTGGCAGGCGCCGGCGAGGAACACACCGTCGGTGAACGTGTTGACCGGAGCCAGCTTGGGGTGCCGCTCCAGGAAGAAGCCTTCGCTGCCGCAGCTCATGTTGAACAGACGCCGGACATCCTGCGCGTCCGCCTGCGGCTCCAGGCCGGTCGAGAGCACCACCATGTCCACCGGGATGCGGCGCACAAAGCCGGCCAGGGTGTCCTCGACCCGGATGACCAGCTTGCCTTCCTCGTCCGGAGTCATGGCCCAGTCGGTGACTTCGCCGACGCGGCCGCGGATGAAGTGCACGCCTTCCTCGAGCAGCTTGCCGTAGAATTCGTCGTAGCTCTTGCCCGGCGTGCGCATGTCAATGTAGAAGTTGTAAAGCTCGGCCTCGGTATGCTCCTTGAGCAGGTGGGCCAGCTTCAAGGAATACATGCAGCAGACCCGCGAGCACCAGCGGTTGGTCTTGTTATCGCGCGAGCCGACGCAGTGGATGATGCCGATGGATTTCGGCGCCCGGCCATCACGGAGAATGACTTCGCCGCCGGTAGGGCCGGAGGCGTTGACCAGGCGTTCCACTTCGAGGGCGGTATAGACGTTGGGGAAAACGCCATACCCGTAATAGGGCGTCCGCTTCGGATCAAAGGTCTTGAACCCCGTGGCGACGATGACGCTGCCGACATCAATCTCCTGAATCTTGTCCTGTTGCGTGTGGTCAATGGCCTGGACTTGGCAATTGTCTTCGCAGACCTTGCAGCCGCCGGTCATGAAGTTGACACAGGTGGCGGGGTCAATGACCGGGACGCGAGGGACGGCTTGCGGAAACGGGAGGTGAATGGGCTTGCGATTCGCCAGGCCCAACTCGAACTCGGCCGGAATGGGCAACGGTTCCTGGGGCCGAACCCGCAGCAACTCGATGGCGCCGGTCGGACAGATGGAACTGCAAGCGCCGCAGGTGATGCAGAACTCGGAAGGTTCGCGGAAGGGCGTGGTGACGCGCCGCCTCATGCCGCGGCCCTCGAAGCCGAGCGCGCCGATCTTCATCACGTCGTCGCACAGCCGCACGCACATCCCGCACAGGATGCAGCCGCTCCGGCCGACGATGGTAGCGGGCATACCGTCGGGCGGATGCATCGGCATTTGCTCGACCAGGGTGCAGGCCTGACAGGTGTGGCAGGGGCTTTTCTGGCCCCGGACCCGCTCGAAACGGCAGTGCGGCACCCCGATCTCGCGGGCCATGTCGCGGAGCACTTCCGATTCCGGGCAGCGGGCCAGCATCAGCTCGACCAGGATTCTGCGAATCTTCAGCACCCGCTCCGAGTGCGTCTTGATCTCCATCCCTTCGGCCACGGGCAGGGTGCAGGAGGTTTGCATCCGCGTGCGTCCCCGTTGCGCGACCTCGACGATGCAGAACCGGCACGAGCCGTAGGGCGGCAGCGACTCGTGGGAGCAGAGGGTCGGGATGTCGATCCCCGCCGCGCGGGCGACTTCGAGCACCGTGTTACTCTTATCGGTGGTGATTTCTTTGCCGTTGATTACCAGTTTAACCATAGTGGCTCCTGATTCGTCAGTTAGTTGCGGACCACCGCATGAAATTTGCAGACCTCATAGCAAATGCCGCACTTGCTGCACTTCTCCAGCGTGATCTTGTGCGGTTGCTTCTTGTCTCCCGTAATGGCGCCGGACGGGCAATTGCGGGCGCACATGGTGCAGCCGTTGCACTTTTCGGCGTCAATGAGGTAGGAGACGAGCGCTTTGCAGACACCGGCCGGACACTTGCCGTCCCGAATGTGCGCCTCGTACTCCTCGCGGAAATAGGAGAGGGTGGTCAGGACCGGGTTGGGCGCGGTCACGCCCAACTGGCAAAGCGAGGCATCCCGGACTACCTCGGCCAGGTCTTTGAGCAAATCGAGGTGGGCCATGGTGGCCTTGCCGGCGCCGATCTGCTCGAGGAGTTGCCGCATCTGCGTGACGCCTTCGCGGCAGGGAGTGCACTTGCCGCAGGACTCGTCTTCGAGGAAGGCGAGGAAGTAGCGGGCGAAATCCACCATGCAATTGTCTTCATCCATCACGATCATGCCGCCCGAGCCCATCATCGAGCCCACCTCGACCAACTGGTCGTAGTCAATCGGCAGGTCCAGATGCCGTTCGCTGAGAATGCCGCCGGACGGCCCGCCGGTCTGGACGCCTTTGAACTTCTTGCCTCCTTTGATGCCGCCGCCGATGTCGTAGATGATCTGGCGCAGGGTCGCTCCCATCGGCACCTCGACCAGGCCGGTGTTGTTGACCTTGCCGACGAGCGAGAAGATTTTGGTGCCTTTGCTGCCGCCCCAGGGGTTGTTGGTCACGTCGCCGGTGCCGATGGTCGTAAACCATTGCGCGCCGCGGTTGACAATCAGGGGAACATTCGACCACGTCTCGACGTTGTTGAGGACCGTTGGCCGGTCCCACAGCCCGCGCTCGACGGTATGGACGTGTTTGGCGCGCGGCTCGCCGGCCCGGCCCTCGATGGAGGCCATGAGGGCGGTGGACTCGCCACAGACGAACGCGCCGCCGCCGCGATTGACCTCCAGGTCAAAGCTATGGCCGGTGCCCAGAATGTTCTCGCCGAGCAGTCCCAGGGCGCGGGCATCCTCAATACCTTTGGCCATTAACTCGACGGCGAGCGGATACTCGGCGCGCACATAGATAAAGCCCTCATGGGCGCCAATGGCGTAAGAGCCGATGATCATGCCCTCGAGGACGCTGTGCGGGTTGCCCTCCATCAGGCTGCGGTTGGCGTATGCGCCCGGGTCGCCCTCGTCGGCGTTGCAGACAATATACTTGCCGTTGCTCTCGACCTTGCGGCAGGAGGTCCACTTGGGGCCAGTCGGGAAGCCCGCCCCGCCCCGGCCACGCAGGCCGGACTTCGTCACTTCCTCGATGATCTGCTCCGGTTTCATGGTGCTGAGGGCCTTGACCAGGGCGGTGTAGCCGCCCGAATGCAGGTAGTCGTCAATACTCTGGGGATCGAGATCGAAGTTCGCGCCGAAAATAACCGGCATCTGGTGCTTGTAGAACGGAATCTCCTCGCGGGTGCGCAGCCGCTTTTTGGTCTTGGGGTCCTTAATAAACAGCCGTTCGATCTCTTCACCGCGCAGGACGGTCTTCTCGACAATCTCCTTGGCGTCCGCGGCGGTGACTTTGACGTAGATCAGCCCTTTAGGCCGGAGGGTGACGACGGGGCCGTGTTCGCAAAAGCCCAGACAGCCGGTGACGCGCAGGTCCACTTTGCCTTCCAAGGCCTGTTCCTCAAAGGCCTTGCGGAAGGCCGCGGCCACGTCCAGACCCTGGCAGGCGCGGCAGCCGGTGCCGCCGCACACCGTAACACAGGTGCGGTTGGGGTCGCGTTTGGTCCCAAGCATCTTCCGATAAGCGGCTAACTCTTCGCAGGAGGTAAGTTTTGTTGCCATGTCGCTCTGCCTTTCACTGATAGGGCTTGAGGATTTGATTGACCTTGGGCGCGGTCACATTGCCGCTGTATTTCTGGCCAATCGTCACCACCGGCGCAAGGGCGCAAGTGCCCAGGCAGTTGACCGTCTCCAGCGTGAATTTGCGGTCCGGGGTCGTTTGGCCCGGCTCGATCTGCAGCTTGCCCTTGATGGCCTCGAGCACCTGCTGTGCGCCCCGCACGTGGCAGGCGGTGCCCAGGCACACGCGGACCAGGTGCTTGCCGCGCGGCTTGAGGCTGAACGCTTTGTAGAACGTCGCCACATGATACACCGCAATCAGCGGCACGTTTACACGGCGGCTCACATAGCGCAGGGCCGGCTCGGGCAGGTAGCCGAGCTCGTAGTTGATGTCCTGCAAGACGGCGATCAGCGGCGCCCGAACGGCATCCCGAACCGGCGACCTGCGATCCACAAGGACGCCCTGCAAAACCTCGGCCAATGGCGCTTCAACGGGTCGGTGCAGGTCCAAGGCCCTATCCACCACCGTTCTCACCTCCGGCTCCAATTCCGGCTCGACCGGCAGCCCGTGACCGTCGCCATTTCGGCGGGCCTCGGCTGAATAGGGGTAGGCCTTGTGCTGGACCGGGCAACGTTCAAGGCACTGCAAGCAGCCGGTGCACTTGTCTTCATCCACATACCGGGCCTTGCGCCGGACCTTGACCTTGTAGTTGCCGACGTAGCCGGAAATCCCCTCGACTTGGCTGTGGGTTAGCAACATGATGTTTGGGTGCGTGCCAACTTCCGACATTTTCGGCGTGAGAATGCACGCGGCACAATCCAGGGTCGGGAAGGTCTTGTCGAACTTGGCCATGTGCCCGCCGATGGACGGCTCGCGTTCCACCAAATGGACCTTCTTGCCGGCATTGGCGAGCGTCAGGGCCGCGTGGATGCCGGCAATGCCGCCACCGACTACCAGCACATCGGGGTGGATGGGGACCTTCTTCACTTCGAGCGCCCGGTGAAAGGCGACGCGCGCAATCGCGGCGCGCGCGAGTGCCTTGGCCTTTTCGGTAGCCTCCTCGCGGTCGGTGTGCACCCACGAGTCGTGCTCGCGGATGTTGACCATGTGGAAGAAGAAGGGGTTCAGGCCGCCGGCCTCGACCGCGCCGCGGAAGGTGCGCTCATGGAGCAGCGGAGAGCACGAGGCGACCACCACGCGGTTGATCTTAAGCTCCTTGATGTCCTTCTGGATCAGTTGCTGCCCCGGGTCGGAACACATGTATTTGTAGTCGCGGGAGACCACCACGTTGGCCAGGGTGCCGACGTAGCCGGCCACTTCCGGGCAGTCCACCATCGCGGCGATATTGCGGCCGCAGTGGCAGACGTAGAAACCGACCCGTATCTCACCGTCAGTTTGCTGTTTCATAACGCATCTCGAATTGGTTTCGCAGTGACACTCAGGCGACCGCCGCCGCCGGGCGGGGCGCCGCCGCTGCCGCCGGCCGCCACTTGAAAGGTATGGCGGCCCGATTCAGCCCCAGTTCTTTGTCGGGCAGACCGAATGCCAGACCCAGCAGTTGCGTGAAATAGACGGTGGGCAGCAGCACTGGTCCATACTGGGCTGTTACCTGCGAATGATAGGCATCCAGGTTGAACTGGCAGAGCGGGCACACCGTCGCGAGGCAATCGGCGCCGCGCTTCTTGGCTTCATGGAGGAGAATATAGACCAGGCGGATGCCCGCTTCGGGCACCGTGCCGGTCAGGCTCCCGCCGCAGCACTTGGTTTTGAGCGGGTAGCGGACCACGGTGGCGCCGAGCGTCTCCAGTAAACGGTCCATCGTGGTCGGATTGTATTGGTCATCGAAGGTCGAATACGGACGGACGAGTTGGCAGCCGTAGTAGGGCGCGACCTTGAGGCCCTGCAACGGCTGGGCAACCTTTTGCTTAATGGCTTCCAGGCCGACGTCGTTGAGCAGCACATCCAGGGGATGGCGCACCGGGGTATTGCCGCTGTAGCGCAGCCCGATTGCATTCAGCGCGCGGTCGGCGGTTGCCTTCATCGCCGGGTAATCCTCGAAGTAATGCTTGGTCTTGTTGAGCACCAGGTAGCAGGCGGCGCACGGCGCCAGGAGCTGCTGGTTGCCGCTCTTTTCGGCCAGCGCCAGGTTCCGGGCCGCCAGCACGCAAGCCTTGGCCTCGTCCACCGCCATGTAGGCCGTTGCCCCGCAGCAATTCCAGTCTTCCAACTCCTGCAATTCGACCCCCAAATGCTTCATCACGGGCAGCAGCGACTCCTCGTAGGCGCGGCCCAGCCCTTTGAGCGAACAACCAGGGAAGTATGAGTATTTCATGTTCAGGCTCCTTTCTTGGCGTCGGTGGCGTCCAACATGCGGGCAATGTCTCCGTGCTGCTTGATCTTTTCGGTGGCCAGGGAGAGGCGGCCGGTCTTCATTAGGTCAATCCCCATCCGCCAATTGCCCATCGCCGCGAGCGGGTTGGTCTTGAGGAACAACTTCATGACCAGCAGCATCTCCGTGATGCGGCCATGCTTCTTCACCATCTCGCTGAACTCCCGCGCCAGCACGGGGATGGGGAACCGCTTGGGATAAAGCCCCGCGCGGATGGCCCGTTGCTTGAGCTCATACATGATGTCCGTGATACGGATTTCGCGGGGGCATTCCACGCTGCACGCGTAGCAGGAGGCGCACAGCCAGATGGTGTGGCTCTTGAGCACTTCGTTCTTGAAGTCGCCGCGGGTGAGGGCCATGACCTGCCGGGGCGTGTAATCCATGTAGATGCTCAGGGGGCATACCCCTGAGCAGGTGCCGCATTGGATGCAGCTTTCCAACTGCTCGCACCCCGGCACGCTCATCACCTCTCTGCCGAAGCCTTTGACCCGGTCCGCATCGTATTTTATCGTGCGCTGTATTTCCATCATAAGAGTCTCCGCCGAAAACCTGTTCACCCCCCGTTTTCTCCTGCCGGGAGGCCGACGACGGTTCGTCGTGTATTGAGGCACTTAACGAGAAATCGAAGGAAAAATCTCAACATGCCTTGGCAAACCCTCTCCATTTTTTGTGCGCAAACTGTCTCTATGTTTTAGCCAGCGTAATGATGTGGATACGGGTTTATTTTGGCGCTCGATCCGGGCCCGAGGCGCTCCAGGGTCGTTGAATTGGGCACTGGGAGGCTGCAAGCCGGGGGAGGGACAAGCTCGAGGGGAACGACGGCGGTGGTCGGTTTCGGGGTGGCTTGCGCAAACCGGTCGGCGGCAGGGCGCGGTGGGGAGCCCGCGCCCCACCTTCAAGGGGTGCGGGCGATTTGGGCAACAGGCCCGTAATATTTGGGCCTCCGGTTTCTCATTATTGCGAAAAACGGTAAAGGTGTCCAGAAAGTGGACAATAACAAGGTCTGGTAGCAGATGAAATGAGTGATGCACATGGGAGCGCTACCGGACATCCCCCGGACATCCCCCGGACAGCCACGGTTGCTTGCCCCTTACGGGGGTGGTGGTGTCCTAAAATTGGACAGATTCGCATTTCCAGGAAAAGCCAATGGCGTTTGTTGGTGGGCGCTCGGGGCGGATAAGTTTTGATTTGCTAATGCCAAGTGCGCCTTGAGGGGGCACTATTCCTGCGATACACGAGCGAGCGCTCAGCATAACGCGTGTGGTGAGCATACTCTCCCTGCTGCGCGAGGGAAGTCTTTTTCGGGCGGAATGAACCTCGCTCGCTGAGGCAAAGCCCGGATTCTTGAACGCGCGGAACGCCGAGAGAACGGAGCGCCGGCATGTTGCCGGCTTATGGCATTCGGATTAACCAAAAGACTAACCGGCCAATGGCCCTTTTCCCGCTGACCCCAAGGTCTCTCTTTACGATAACGTTAACGCAGCGCCCCAGTCCCCAAGCAGCCCCCGGCGAGTGAACTTGAGTTGTGAGCGGCTTGCCCGCTTGGCGCCTTGGTAGCGGCATTGCAACAGCCGAAAGGTAGCCAAAAGGTGGCCAACGTGACCTTAGTGCATCCCTTGTACACCCTTTGTACACGCTCTTTCCTGCCCTCCCCCCACGGCAGACGCCTTCCACGGTTGCCGCAGGCTGCTGCCAGCCTCCGGCATCAAATCGGCAGCCCGAGCTTGCCGTTTGAGCGGCCCATTGCCGATCCGCTCAACCTGAGCCGTGAGTATCGCCAACCATCCCGCCCTGGATGTGCCAAGTTGATCGGCCACCCAATTGGCCTTGTCGAGCAAGTGCTGTTACGTGCGACAGCCAAAGAGCAAAGTCACGCCTCAACTGTGCCCCAAGCTTGGGATTTGTCAAGCCCGGACGCATGGATGCCGCTCCGCTCTATTGCGGCGGCAGCATCGCCACGATCCGGCACATGGCTGATTCCATCTCAATGCCCCGCAGGGGGAAAGCGCCAATCCAGGCCCGCTGGTTGCTGACCTTGTCAATCTCCCCGCCGACATTCTCCGCATGGACGAGTTTCAGCGGGAACAGCTTCAGATGCATCACCTGGTAATACTCGTCCGGTGGGAACATTTCATCCCAGGCGCTGCCGTAGTTTGCCTTCAGTTTCTTCTCCGCCTCGGCGAAACGCGCAGGATGCCAATTACGGATAATCGTGTTCATCGGGTGATCCGCGCTCCCGCAATCCACGCCAATCCACTTGAGCTTCATGTCCAGCGCCCATTGATGGAAACCCGGGCCCGGGCCGGGGTGTTTGACGAAATAGCGAAGCTCGTCCGACTCCTTCTGGTCCCAGGCATAACGGTGGTAGCCGGTGTTGATAATCAGAATGTCGCCCTTCCTGACCTCGACGTTCTTCGTGATCATCTCCGGCGTATAGAGATCGTAGTCGCCCACCTCCTTCGAGATGTCGGCCACCACGCCGGGGCCAATCCATTCCGCGAGGGGTACCTTGCCAATCGCCCGGCCGCTGGAGTGGAAGTGGATTTCCCCGTCCATGTGCGTGCCGACGTGGTTGCTGGTGGTGATGATCTGGCCGTTGGCGCCCTGGCCCATGTGCGCGCCGGCAATGCGCTTGAAATACTGGATGCCCAGCGGCATATAGCTCGGCCACGGCGGCGTGTGAATGCTCAGCGGCTGGGTCAGGTCGTACACCCGCACCTTGTCCATGAATTGGAGGAATTGATTGGTATTCATTGTTTCATTTCTTGTTTAAGCTTCTGGCGAAACCCTCGAAGGCCCTCTGAAACGGCTCGACCGGCGCATTGAGCACGCCGGCCCCGATCTGGCCGACGCCCGGTTCCTTGTGCGCCACGCCCGTATCAATGAACGGCAGGATGTTCTTCTCGATCACCTTGCGGACATCGATCCCGGTCGGCGTGCCGCGGAAGTTCAGGCTGGGTATTTGGTAGATGTTGTTCTCGGCGGCGGTGATTTCATACATCTGGCGCGTGTAGCGGAGGGCGTCGTCGCAGCTGCCGCCGACAAACTGCACGATCGCTGGCGCCGCAGCGATGGCGAACCCGCCCAGGCCGTTGGTCTCGGTGATCGCGCTGTCGCCGATGTCCGGGTTCGCGTCCGCCCGCGAATAGCCGGGGAAGAACAGCGCGTCCGGCACATCCGCCGGGCCGGTGAACCATTGGTTGCCGGTGCCCGCAAGCTGCACGCCGAAATCGGTGCCGTTGCGCGCCATGACCACCACGATGCTGCTGTGCTTGATGCCGCGCGCGGCATCCAGGGTCGCCTTGGAGGCCGGCATGGAGAGGTTTAGGAAGAAGTGGTCGTTGTGGTTGATGAACTCCAGCACGTCGGCCACGGTCGCCGGATCGGCGCACGTCGTCACAATCGCGGGCGCGATGGTCCGGTAAAAGATCGAGGTCGCGGCGCGGTTCCGGTTGTGGACTTCGTCGCCCATGTGCAGCGCCTGGGCGATGATGTTCTTCAGGTCGATCTTCCCGAGCTTGGCCACCGCCTTCTTCAGCACGGGGTAGAGCGTGCTCTCCATCCACTTAAGCCTCTGGATCACCGGTTCGCTGTAGGCGCCGTAGCGCAGCACTTTGCCCAGCCCTTCGTTCATCGTGCAATAGGCGTAGTTGCCGTGGGCCTCGTTCTTCAGCACGAACACGGGCATCGAGGGCGAGACGACGCCGGCCATCGGCCCCACCGCCGCATGTTCGTGGCAGGGAGCGAACCGGATCGCCCCCGACCCCGCGAGCCGCCGGGCTTCGTCGGCGGTCACGGCCTTCCGTTCGTAAAGGAGCGCGCCGATGACCGCGCCGCGCATCGGGCCGCACATCCGGTCCCACGTAATCGGCGGTCCCGCGTGCAGCAGCAGGTCAGGCTTCATTCCGGGTATGATGTCTATGGCCCGTTCCAGGCCCACGAGATGGGGCATGCCGCCCAGAATGATCTTCACCGCCCGCGCGTTCGCCTGCTCGATGGCGGGCTGGAACGCTCTAACCCGTTGCCGGAGTTTGGCGTCAACCTCGACCGACGGTTTCCAGTCCACCTGCACCGCCGGCACGCGGGCATCATCCAGCGCCTGCTTGAAACCCGCCAGCCCAAGGTTGATCACCTTCAACTCGCTGTGAAAGAGTTGGTGGAGGGGCTTCATAGCTCGCAGCCAGGCTTTAAGGTCACAGTTTGTGACCTTAGACGCCGGAGTGCCTCCGCCTCATTCGGCCTTCGGCCAGCGGAGAAGTTGCTCGCGCCGCGCGACTTTGATCCACCCAGGCATTGGATTATCTGCCCTGCCAGCTTGCACGCCGCGGCGTTGGACGGCATCACGATTGCCCCCGCTTTGCGCAACGCCCTCTCCACCCGGCTCCGGTTTTGCGGGTCCATATCCGTTCCGGTGATGGAACAGACCACTGCAACCTTCCGTGCCGCCTGGCGCAGCACCGTCGCCAGCTCCGCCGCCGGGTCGGGATTCGCCCCGTAACCGAGCACCACGTCCAGCAGGATCACGGCTGTCCCCGAGTCCGCCGCCTCTTTGAGAATCCGCCGGTTCTTCAGCGAGTAATCAATCATCGGGTGTGGCCGGCCAACCGTGAATTCGTCTTCGCCCAGATCAATCACCGTATTCTTCTGACTCCGCAGTGAGTCCCGGAGTTGCTTCACGCCCCGGAGCGGCACGTTCGAGTACAGGTCCGCCAGCGCATCCCTAAACAACACTTGCGCCTCGGCGCAGAAGGTGCCGCCGCTAAAAAGGCCCCGCACATATTTCTGGCCCCGTTTCCTGCGGGCCGCCTCACGCGCCGCCAGCTTGGCGAGGACTTCGTCTCTCGCGGCGAGTCGGCGCGCCGCGGCGTCGGGTTTCTGGCCCTGCGCGAGGGCTGCCGCGTGCAAGGCGGCCTCTTCGAGAGTTGCCGGTCCCTGGCCGTTGGCAGCCGCGCCGATAAACAGGGTGACGACCGGCTTGCGGATTGCCTTGATCACTTTCTCAATCCGCTTCAGCACGTGCGGATGCGGCGGTTTGGAGACAAGGAGGATCACGCGTGTCTGGTCGTCCTTGGCCAGGGCCTTGAGCCCCTCAATGAACATGATCCCGCCGACCTCCCGCTTCACGTCGCGCCCGCCGGTGCCGATGGCTTGCGAGATGCCCGCGCCCTTGTTCGAGATAATGCAGCTCACTTCTTGCAGACCCGTGCCAGCCGCCGCCACGATGCCGATGCTGCCCCGGTTGACGGCGTTGGCAAAGGCCAGCGGAACGCCGTTAATAATGGCCGTGCCGCAATCCGGCCCCATAACCAGCAACCCCCGTTTCCGGGCGAACCGTTTCAAAGCGATCTCCTGTTCCAAAGCCACGTTGTCCGAGAACAGCATGACGTGCAGCCCGCTTTCCAGGGCGCGCATCGCGACCTCACCCGCGTAGCGCCCCGCCACCGAGATCAGCACCAGGTTGGCCTCGGGCAGGACCTTCAGCGCGCCATCGAGACTCACCGGATGGACCTCGCCGCTGGTGACCGATTTCCGGGTGGCCTTTCCGAGCAGCGCATCGACTGCCGCCAAAGCGCTCTGCGCGGCCTTCTCCGTGTTGGCCTTCACGGCGATCAGCAGATCGGTGTCCCCCGCCTGCCTGAATTGGGAGATCAGCAAGCCGCTGGAAGCAAGAATGGCCTGGTTGGATTTGGTCCCCATCACGACGGCAGCGTCGGCGACGCCCGGCAACCCGGCGAGTTCTTTCCCGACGCGCATCAGCGTTACGGAATCGAAGTAGGCGCCTTTCTTGATTTGGCCGGCAACGGTCATGGAATCGCGATGTTGTGTTACGGCGACAGCCCCAGACTGCCTCGAAACAGCCCTGATTGCAAAGGCAATTTAAGGGCTGGCCTTCCTGCCGGGACCGCCGCACAATCCCTGGCACGCATGGGCCAATACATTCCAGTCTGCCTGGCTGAATTCTTTGCCATCAAAGCCATCGCTTTGTTGGCGGTTGCCCTCGTCGTCTATCTCTATTGGTCGGGCGTGAGAGAAAAGCGTGCTCAACGCCGCGAGCGCGAATGGCTCGAGAACAAGCGCCGCGACCTCAAGGCAACGCCTTCAAACAAATCTAAACTCCCGCCCGGCGTATAAGCCCCGTCCATCCATCGAGTTCGGGGGAATGGTGGGTTGGCCGGGACTCGAACCCGGGACCAACGGCTTAAAAGGCCGCTGCTCTACCGACTGAGCTACCAACCCGGACCCTTGTAAAATCAAGTCTGAATCCACTTTCGGCGTTCCTGGCGGTTGACTTCATGTATTCTTTTTGTATTCTTTTCGGCGTATGAAACGTCTTAAAACGTCCACGAACGCGGTTAAACCTCGCCAAAAGGCCGACAAATTCAACCAGGTCTACAACGACAAGGGCCGGCGAGAGCGTGGTTTATGGCTACGCAAAGGCCGATTTTACGCCCAGCTCGACGCAAACAACGGCAGACAATACAAGTACCTGCTCGAACACGCAAGCACGGTTCCGCAAGCTGTTACCGAGCTGCAATCGCTGAAAAAGCTCCAGCACGAGGGGAAGCTGTTCCCGCCCTCTTTCAGCAAAAAAGAATACATAAAAGAATGCACGAACAACAGTCACACCATCCACGACGCTATCGTCGAATACCAGACCCATCGCGCCGAACTGAAGGAGTTCGATGAAAAGACCGACGCGCGACAAGACTGTGGACTTACCAAATTTGATGAAAAGTTCGGACACTGGCCGTTGTCGCGACTGGACGACAGTCTGACAAAGGATTACGCCAAGTGGCGCCAATCCAAAGACGGGGGTGAGGTGTCCGGGAGGACAGTGGACTTGGACATCAGCGCCATCCATCACGTCGTTGACAGGTGCGTGGAGTTGCATTGGCTGGACAAGTCTCCGCTTGGCAAATGGAAGAAGTTGGACAAAGGCCCGACGAAAAAAGTGCGATTGCTGGAGCCAGAGGATCTGCACACATACTGCAAGGCTTCCTTTATCCCGGACGAGGAGCTGGAGATCTACGGTCAGGAATATCGTGATTACCTACGCAAAGCTGAACAAGCATTTTCGGATTACATCTACCTGCTGGCTTACTCCGGCGGGCGGGAGAAGGAATCAATTCAACAGCGCTGGTCTAACGTAAAGTGCGGCCGGAGAGTTCTGCATTTTCCTGGAGCGCGGGCAAAGAAGGGCGCGGGCCGACCCGCCCCCGACCGCGATGTGGATTTCAACAAGAAACTGGAGGTTCACTTGAAGGCCATGTATGGACGGAGAAATGTAAACTCCGACTGGATGTTCCCAAACGAAGTCGGCGACGGGCCCAGGACGAGTTTCAGAAAACAGTTAAACCGCGTGCGTAAGGCGACCGGCATGCTGGACCTCGGCTTCCACCACTTCCGGCATTACTTCATTTCCCACTGCGTGATGGCGCAGCCGTGGATTGATTACATGACTATTGCAATTTGGGTTGGGCATCGGGACAAAGGTGTTTTGATTTGCCGCGTATATGGCCACCTGCGGCCGGGTCACACTGCGAAGATGGCTAAACACTTGGACGAGGCCTTTTAGTTCACCTCAAATTTTCCGGCCTCCGCCTGGACCCAAAACCGGTCAATCTCCTTCTGCGTGATGTAGAGGGTATTGTCTATTCGGCAACACACCACTCGTGGAGGCTCGCCGTTAGGACCCGGCTTTCTCCATTTCCATCCGGTGGTCCGGGACTTTCCAATCAGATTCAGCCAGAGGATATATTCCATCCCTCCGGCTAACCTAGTCAGTTTGGAGTCAATATTGAACTGCTCAGGCATACTGCCTCCATTATAGGTTTCTGCAATCCGAAAAACTGCACCCAAAGAAGACATAAAATGAAACTTTTGGGGGCGCAATTTTGGGCCGGCGCACTATCCCCAGGCTTAGACCCCCCGCAGAAAAATGCAGCGGTATTGGCATGAAGCCGCGCCGTCCTGGATGG
Organism: Verrucomicrobiota bacterium; assembly: GCA_050011195.1. Taxonomy (GTDB): domain Bacteria; phylum Verrucomicrobiota; class Verrucomicrobiia; order Limisphaerales; family UBA8199; genus PALSA-1440. The sequence continues at coordinate 22,067 of JBEKJO010000067.1, forward strand.
GCTGGAGAAAGGCGAATTCCGCCCGCTTTGCCGGGCCACCATCGAGCGGTTGCCCGTTTCCTGGTCGAGCGGCGGGAAGACAGGAGTCGAAGCAGCGGCTGCAGGAGTTTGAAAATGGCCAGCACCTCGCTCACCCTGCCTGGATGATGGAAGCAAAACGCTACGCGAACAACACCGCTACGGCAGGAAGATCAAGTGAACAACGACCTGCAAAACCCCGAGTTCCGCGAGCGGTGGGCGCACATCGCCGAGCCGGGATGGGAAGTCAACCAGGAGGTCTTTAGCCGTACGGACCGCAGCCGGACCAAAGTCCTCCACTGCGCGATCCCTTACACGCAAGCCAAGCGGCTCACCGATGCGGCCTTTCCGGCAGGATGGGACGCCGACAAGTGCCTGGTCGCCAGTGTCGGCCGCAAAGCCCGACCGGAGTTGGAAAACTGGGAATACACTCCGCAAATCCGAGCCGCGCCGCAGCTTCCCTGCTTCAAAGCGCTCCCCTCGGACCATAGCACGCTGCTGCGCTCGCCGTGGTTCCAAAGCCCGTCTCAGGCGAGCGGAATTGGCCTCAACGCCAGACACCTGCGCTACCATCACCAACTCTGGAACGAGCTGCGGCCCAAAACCCTGCGCGGAGTGCATACCACACTGGTTTACGTCACCCCGCAGCTCGGCTTCAGCCTCACTCCTCATATCCGGCTGGACAAAGCCTTCAACTATTTCGCGGCTCTCTCGCGCTGGGCCGGGCCGGTGCAGTTGTTCCCGACGGTTTACCTATATCCGGATGCGGGACTCGGCCCGTCGCAACGTGTCCCGGCACCCATCTTCGCTGATTTGCTGCCGTTTGTGGGGGGCAGCAACTTCCCCCTCATCGATGGGACACCGGATCCGTGGGGCAAGATTGCCCGATTCGAGGGGCCGGATTACTTTTACGGGTACCCCTTCAATGCCATAATCAATCCGATGGAGGATGCCACCTTCCAGCATAGGATTCTGGGCAGCACGATCCTGCCGAACGGCCAGTTGACGCAGGCACGTTCTTCCGAGACCTGCGCGTATGCCACCCTGGATGCGGAATTGAATCGCACCCTCAAACTGAGCCGCGAGGCGTTCCAGGAGGTTTACTGCCTGGCCCGCGGTGTGGTCACGCACGACGGACTACCGTTCCAACTGCCAGTGGAGATGCAAACGGCCGTCTTCGGCATCGTGCTGACGGCCTGGGAGCTGGAGATGGACCGCCCCGGTGCTTTGACGGGCTTCACCCTCAAGACCCAGAATGCAGCGATTCGGGGGTACAACTTCTACCAAAGGATTGAGCCGTATTACTTCAACTTCATGCGACTGGTGCGAGAACTGGCCAGAAACCCAGATTTCGAAGTCTATCCGTTAACCACGCACCTGACCCATTCGTGACTGGGCGGAAACCTTTGCCTTTCCAATCAACTGTCGGAGTCGGAGAAGACTCTGGGCCCGCAGTTCATGCGCAGTTATGACCGAGCAACTCCAGCCCAAGCCGACCGACAAGGTTCTGGAGATTGGCACCGGCTCCGGTTATCAGGCCGCCGTCCTCGCCGAATTAGTGGCGAAGGTCTATACGGTCGAGATTATCGAGGACCTGGCCAAGCGGGCGGCGGCCGACCTCAAGCGGCTCGGTTACACCAATGTGTCTGTGCGCGCCGGTGACGGCTACCAAGGCTGGCCTGAGGCTGCGCCATTCGACGCCATTATTGTCACCTGTGCGCCGTACAAGGTGCCGCCACCACTCATCGAGCAACTCAAAGACGGTGGCCGCATGATTATCCCGGTCGGCCCCACGTGGGACCAGGAATTGGTGCTGCTGCGCAAACAAGGTGGCAGGCTTGAGCGGCACGCGGTCCTGCCGGTTCGCTTCGTGCCCATGACTGGCCAGTCCCAGCGGTCGGAGGTTCCAAAGCCAAAGGCCGGAGCACTTTGAATGGGGTCGCCCCCGATCACATCCTCTCCACGGGAGCGATGTTTTCTACCGCCTCTGACAAGAGGGCCAGCCTCAGCATGGTCGTAGCGAGGACGTTGCGGGCGCCGGGCGGGAGCTACGAACGAAGCTTGCCAATAGGCATCAGGCACAGCGGTTGTTCATTCGCAGCAAGGGACAATACCTGTTTCACCTCGGCATCATCGAATGCCCCGACCACGACTGTGCCGACATCGAGTGCGACAGCCTGCAAATGGACGTTCTGAGCCGCGTGCCCGACCTCCAACTGCACGTAACGTTCGGCCCGCTGTTTGTACCTCCTGGCTGTCCGCTCGAAGACCGCGGCAAACCGAGTTGACGCTGCGGCGGCATGGCTCACCGCGCGGCGGGCCCGGGTCCATCCAGACGCCATAAGCCGGCCTCCTCTGCGTAGGCCAGGGCCTGCCGGAACTCGGGGCCAGAGAGGCGCCGGTTGATTTCAGAGAATTGGGGCTCGGTCTCGGCTTTGTGCGCCGGATGGTACTGGTCCATCAGATTCACATAGGTATCGGGCGACAGCTCGGTCGCCAGCCAATGGAGGACAGAACGGGTATCCTCAAGCAGGCCGGGCATTACCAAGTGCCGCACCAGCACGCCACGCAAGGCGAGCCCGTCCTCGTCCACGCGCAGCTCCCCCACCTGATCGTGCATTGCTTTAATGACGCGCCGCGCTGCTTCGGAATAATCGCGAGCCCGGAGATACTTCGCGCAGAGTTGCGGGTCCCACAGCTTGAAATCCGGCATGTAAACGTCTACGACGCCCTCCATCAACCGAATGCTCTCCAGGCTGTCGTAAGCGCCGGTATTATAGACCAGGGGCAGGCGCAGTCCGCCCGGGATCGCAATGAGGAGTGCCTCCAGGACCTGCGGCACGACGTGCTCCGGCGTGACCAAGTTGATGTTGTGGCAGCCGGCTTCTTGCAGACGCAACATCGCCGCGGCTAACTGGGGGGCGTCCATTTCTCGCCCCTCGGCAAGCTGGCTGAGCTCGAAATTCTGGCAGAAGACGCAGCCCAGGTTGCAGCCGCTGAAGAAAATCGTGCCCGACCCCTGCCAGCCGCGCAGACAATCTTCTTCGCCCAAGTGCGCAAAGGTGCTCGACACCCGCGCCCACCGGCCGGTCTGGCAGACGCCGGTCTTGTTTTCCCAACGGTTCACCTGGCAATCACGCGGACAGACTTTGCAGGAACGCAGCAGGTCCTGAGCGGCCACGACTCTTTCGGCGAGCTGACCCTGTTCGTAGGTTTTGAGGTAAGCGGGAACAAAATCGCGCCTCGGGCGCAGGAAACGACCCCCACCCTCCGACGCTTTCAAAAGGTGTCGGCGCCCCTGGGTGTGAGGTTCAAACGGTTTAGCCACTTTCAGGTTCTTTTTGCCCCATGGTAACACCCAAGGGTGAACACGGCCAGCCCGCTACCCAGAGCCCGCGCGGAGGTAAGTGCTGGACGGACACGGACTGCTGCCGATGGACAGGAGGAAAATGACTATTTAGACTGGCCGGGAACTTGATAGACCAAAATAGAACATGGGTTTTCGCTTCAGTCGTCGCATCGGTATCCTGCCGGGGCTCAGTTTGAACCTCAGCCGCAGCGGGGTCTCCCTCTCCGCCGGCGTGCGGGGCGCACATGTCACCCTCGGACCACGCGGCACTTATACTTCTGTGGGCCTGCCCGGCACCGGCATTTCCTACCGGCAGCGGATCGGGGGCGGCCGAAGGCTCCCCCAGGCTCCTGCCATGCGCGAATTGGATTTGAACGCCACCGGCAATCGAGCCAACGACGAACTGGCGCAGAAACTGTTCCAGGGGGGCGAGCAAACGGTTTCGTTGAACACAGAAGAGGCCAGGCGCTATCTGGACGATCCGCGCTTCCGGCTGATGGACCCACAAACCGGCCGGAGATTGACCCGGCAGCAATTAGAGGCGCGGATCCAAGCGGCCGACACCAAGGAAAAGGTTCATCAGGTGCAGGCGGCATTGCAGTCCGAGGCCGACGAGTATCAGCACCTGATAAACTTCTGGAAACCACTGCCGCAAATTCCTTCGCGCGAGGATTGGGTCCAGGCGCAGGAGAACAAGCCATTCGAACCTCAATTCTCTCCCCCGGCTGAACCGGACTGGGTTGAGTGCCAGGCACAGTTGCTGGAGGAGTTGACCGGAAAGCACGCCGCCGCCGGGTTGGGCAAGCTGCTGCCGCATTTTCTGGCAAAGCAGGCGGCGGAGAAGGAGTTTCCAACGGCTTGGCCGGAGCGCGAAGCCCAATTGCAGAATGCGCACGCCCAACAAGTGCAGCAGTACGAGCAACGTCTGGCCCAGGAAAGCGCTGCGTGGGATCAACAGGAGGCCGACCGCGTCGCCTGGATCCGGCGTTTACTGGCGGGCGACTTGGAGGAGGTGCATCACACGGTAGCCGAGGTGTTGCAGGGGCTGAGGTTCCCTTTTAAGACGAACTGCGATTTCTTCTTAAAGGATCCCGCGTCGGTTTACCTCCACCTGGACCTGCCGCAGATCGAGGACGTCATCCCGGAAGCGAAGAAGGAGGTCTTGAAGAATGGCGACACGCGCGAGAGGCCGCGTCCGCGCGAGGAGCGGAATGCCGACTACGCCCGGTTAGTGATGGGCCAGTGTTTGTATCTGGCGGCGGAACTGTTCTCCTATTTACCGCTGGCGCATTTGGTGCAGGTGGCGGCCTACACCCAGCGACCGCGGATGCGGGAAGCCGACCCGATCGACACGTATGTGCTGGACGTGCCGTTCGAGCGGGAGGGGGTGAGGCAGTTCAACCCGGAGGAACAACACCTTGTCTCATTTTTGACCAGGCAAGGTGACCGCTTCAGAGTACTGCCGGAGGACAACAGCCTCGCGAAGATCGAACTGCCCGCGTGGCTGACTCAGGCTGACCTGGAAGCGGTGACCAAATAGAGACGGCTTTATGATTCGGGAAAATAGTCCAGTTTGAGTCCAGTGCTTCACCTTGGCACGCCCCCCGCACGGGGCCGCATATCGACAAACACTAAGCGGGCGTGATAAAATCGTTGAAGACATTGGGCGAGATAGTGGCTCGATACGACTCATAATCGCTTGGTCGGGGGTTCAAATCCCTCTGGGCCCACCATACTTACGCAAACAGGCAAAACGTGCTTGGCCAATTCTTGGCCAATTTTGAGACCCTCGCTTGGGTAATCCTCGCACGGCACACCCACCCGGAGGAGCGGCCAAGCGGCCCAGCAGGAGTGAAAAGCAACGAGTGACACCCGTGTAAGGGTGGCGATTCATGGGAGGACTTGGCTGACGGTCCTGCCGTCAATGCTCATTCAGATACCGATGGATTTCAGCTCTCGGAATGAGGATGCGGCGAAGTCCTGGGAGTTTCCGAAGCACCTTGCGGCGGACGAGTCGTCGGACAGTTTCTTTGCAGACGCCCAGTGCGATTGCGGCGTCACTGATGTCCAGTGTCTGACATTCGGAGGTGGTTGCTGTCGCGTTCATAATCAATTGTTCACGAGTTGACAGCATACGACCCATGACGACTTCTTTGGTGTAGCTGCTACACAACCGGACCCCGACAAACAAAGGGGTGAGATCGAGAGTGAACTGCCGGGAATTTGAACGGACTCGACTTGCGCTCGCGCTGCGGGGAAACCGGCGCTTAGTTGTTCTTGCGCGCCCGTTCCAACTCATCCTGCAACGAGCGTTCCTTGGAAAGGATGGCGAAAATCTCGGCGTCAGCGTCAGTGAATTGGTTCTCTGCCATTCCGAGATAAACGAGGACCAGCTTGCGCTTGGCTTCGAGAAGCGGATCGCAGCCAGATTGATTCTCTGCCAATTCCAACAGCTTTTTTCTTGCAACCTCGACGCCGCGCTTTGCCGTTTCCGCGTTCGGATTTGGCATCGACAACTGCGCGATTGCGTTGCTTAAGGTGGCCTCGATTTCGAGCAACGCGGTTTTCATGTTAGGTCTCTCTGGTCATTTGCGGGGACCGCAGGGAAAGCTTCACGTACTGGCGGACCTGTCTGAATTAAAAGTGTTTGTGCGCCGAGCTGTGTCGTCACCCATAATTAAACGAGTGCGGCCGCCATCAGCATCCGAAGACATCCCAGGAGAGGCGAGCATGATCCCAACGATTGCTCGTGTTCTAGCCGAGGCAGGTTGTGGCGGGAGCGATTTACGCTTGCGGGAGAGAAGCCAGCCAATCGCGACGAAGCAGAGCAATGCGAACCCCATGAACAAATAATCACCGTCGTCGTGGATGAGTTGGTCAAGCGCATGCTCGACCTTCGCGACATATTGAATCGGGTGTTCCATTTTTTCAGGATGTATTTGGCCTGTTCCTTATATTTTCGTCGAAGAACATGGGGCCGTCAAGTTTACCGTCGCGATACAAGTGAAATTCTTGCAGGAGTTTGTGCTCCTTCGCATTCGGCATGGACAACTGCGGCGGTGTTAACATGGCGCCAGCTTGGCTTATGCGAATTCAAAGTGAAGAAATCGGGGTTTCATACACTTACTCCCGTGCGCCTTTTGTGGCGAACGGTTTCCGCGACATTTTGGGTTTCGGAATTCTTCGGTTCGTTGTCGTCCCCAGAAACGGCATCCACCTGGCTGGGGGCTTGGTTCTTGGTGAGGTCGAGTTTTTCCTCGATTTCGTCCTGACGGCGGCTCAAGTGTTGAAACCGCTCTTCGTGCTCAAAGGGAGCGCCGACTTTGGTTTCGAGTTCCTTGCCCCGCCTGTGGGCATCGGTGATGTCGGTTTCCAGCTTGGTGGCACGTTCCTCGAAGCCTTGAACGGTCGCTTCCAATGAGCGGATTGTGCCCAGCGCCGTGTCGGTAACACGCGCGCCGTAACTGTTCTTCCCGCGCACAACCACCTCGACCGTGTTGTTGAAACCGGGGCGCAGGAACAAATCGAATCCGGCGAAGCGCCCGATACGAACATCGTCACCGAACCGGTTCTTGACCTTTTCCGCCCGGCGGACAATCAACTCGCCGGCGATGCCCCGGTTATCGAGCGTCTGCCCGTCGAGTTCGATGGTAAATTTGTCACCGGAAGTATCCTGGCGGCCCGTAATGTCCTGGCGGAGATTGGAAAGTCGGGCGGTGAAGGTTTCGGCATCCTCGTGCGAGCGGCGAAGGTTTGTGCGGATACGATATTGCTCCTCGGCATGGGCCGAACGAAGCCGGGTGAGCCGGATCAATTCGGCGTCAACCTGGGCCTTTTCGATGACGAGCGGGTTGCCGGACGCGATGGCCTTCACCTCGGCGTATGTAAGGGCAGCAGAATCGAGGTCTTCAAGCCGGCGAATGGTCATGTCGCCGCTCATGACCTGGGCGATGAACTTGGCCTTGGTCTCCAGGGTCTGCCACATGTAGGCGTCGAAGGAGCCTTCGGTGACGTAACGGAAGACGGAAACGACTGCGTTCTTGTTGCCCTGGCGGAGAATTCGTCCCTCCCGCTGCTCCACATCGGCAGGCCGCCACGGCGCGTCAAGGTGGTGGAGTGCAACCAGGCGCTCCTGCACATTTGTTCCCGACCCCATCTTTTGGGTGCTGCCGAAAAGGACACGGACTTTCCCGGCGCGCACGTCCCGAAACAGCGCGAGCTTGGAGGCATCGGAATCGTAGTCCTGAATGAAAGCAATGTCCCGTGTTGGCACACCGAGGCGCTCCAACTTCTCCGCCATGTCGCGATAAACTGAGAAGCCCCGGTCTTTCGGCGTCGAGAGGTCGCAGAACACAAGCTGCGCGGATCGTTCGGGCTTTGTCTCCTGCCAGATGTGAAAAATCTTTTCGACCGCCAGATTCACTTTGCCCTGCGGCTCATCGGGCACGGACGGCTTCATGAGCCGGAGATCCAGTGCCGCTTTTCGCCCCTCGGACGTGATTTTCAGCATATTGTCTTCGCTGGGGTCAACCCGGCCGCTTTT
>JBEKJO010000068.1:0-29973 GCA_050011195.1 Verrucomicrobiota bacterium
GGCGCTCCGGCCTCACGGGCATGAAACATCCGGGTTAGGCTCATTCAGTCTCCCGTTGCTGTTTGAGGCATTCATCAATGCTCTGGTCCAGGAGTTTCGCGTAGGCCCGGGCCTCGACGCACTCGCCGCCCAGCTTGCCTTTGACCGCATAGAGCCAGCCCGCGCCATAAGGGTCTTTGTTGATCAAACTGATGCTGTTCTTGAGGGCCGGGTTAGCGCCGGCGAACCTACCCTCGACCAGGCAGAGGATGTCGGAAATGGCCTTGAAGCCCTCCACCCAGCCGATGACCTGTCCCGCGGAGACGGGCGCGTGGAGTTCGACCGCGAAGCCGTGCTCGACTACCTCGCCCAGCCTGCGCGTGGCGAACTCCGTCAGCCCTGCGCGCCAGAGATTGCCTCGCTGCCGCGCGATCCAGAGATGGGCCGGGCTGTAGAGATAATCGCCCGGCAACTGCGTCACGAAACGCGCCCGCTGATAGTGCAAAGCTGCAGGCCGGTCTGTGCCCATGCGGGGTAATCACCGACTGGCTGAGTTCACGGCGTCGAGAAACGGTAATACCGCATTGGATGAGCAATCGCGTTCGTATCTGTAAATTGCCATTGCCCATTGGTGTTCGCGATGTTTGTGGAAATGATTTGCCAGACCACGGGCGGTGCCAAATTTGTGGTTGCCCAAACTCGGTTTGTGCTGTTCGGAAGCGTCGTAAAGTCGAGCGTCACGCTTTTGTTTGTGTTTCGGCTGATGCTCGACACCAGCGGCGTCACCACCGTTAGCATGACGACGCTGCTGGTGACGCTTCCGTAAGTGTTGGTGATGACAACTGAATACTGTCCGCCTTCCTGAACCGTTACATCTGGCAACGTCAGCGTCGCGAATGTGGATGGAGAGACGAATGGAAAGGCTTGATTGAAATACCATTGAAAACTCATCGGGAAGGTGCTGGTGGCGTTCACGCTAAACTGAGCCTGTGACCCCACGAATACCACCTGGTTGGTCGGTTCCGTCACGATCACCGGATTGCATTGCGAGACAACCTGGACCGAATCGGATTTTGTGGCCACGCCAGACACCGCCATGTCACTGGTATAGCCAGACCAGTTTGCCGTAATCGTGATGGTATAAGTGCCCGACGCCGAATACTGCTTTTGAAAAGTCATCACAGGTTGGGTAATGGCGACTTGCGTTCCATCTCCCCAATTGAGCGTGCCGTTCGCCGCAGTCACCGTCACCAGATTTGGAGCCGGGTTGATGTCCACAGTGTAGCTAAGAGGCTCGGTGGCGCAGGCAGGAAAGTTGGTGTTTGGCGACCCGGAGAACGCCGTATTTATTGTTGCATTCGTCTGTCCCGTTACCCCGGCGGAATACCCGTTAAAACTTCCCTGACCCGCCAACGCGTAGGTTCCCCCCGACCCGATCAACTGATAGGTCAACGCCCGTTGCGCGTTGTCCAGGTAAGGCCCCCACTGGATTGTTCCATTTGCCGGATTCCAAACCGCGCCCGCCGCAAGGCCGTCCGGCGTCAATCCGGGCGCAACGGTTTCCGTCACGGAATAGCAATTAACACCCGCCGATGGCGTGGCCGTAACCGTGACGGACGGCAGAAATGTCCCGTTCCCAGAAACGCTCCGAACCAGCGAAAGCGAATTGGTGGTGAGCAGCGGCACATAATTGCCCACCGCCGAAACGCTCGGCACATACCCCGCGCGAAACGCCACTGCCCGCAACGTCGTTTGGGTGTTGAAATTCAAGGCTCCGGTGTAAGGAGCAGAACTTTGCGTTGGCAAAGTGCCGTCTGTGGTGAAATAAATCTGCGCTTGCGGATCGGTGGATGAAATCGAAACTGTTACCGGCAGGTTTGAAGCCAGGGCGGGAGACAACGCCGGCATCGGTTCTTGCGGCGGTGGTGTCGGTGGAACAATACCCAATGTTGAAGCCACCACAATATTCGTTCCCACCGCCTCACTGCTGCTGACGCCGTCCACACTCCATGTTGACCGCACGGCATAGCTTCCCGCTTGCCCAACTGCTTGGTAGCTCAAGTTCAGAGCATTCGTTCCGAAGAACGGCCCCCACAGCACCACGTTGTTGCTGGAAATATATTTGCCACCCGCCGTTACGTTCGCCGCGCCCAAGCCCAAAGGCAGGGATTCCGTAACCGCCACGCAACTCGCGCCCGCTCCCGGCGCCACATTGAAGGTCACCACCGGCGCGGTGGGAGAAGACGTATTTATGCTGCGCGACACTTGCGCGTTGGCCGTCGCCGCTGGCGGGCCGTAATAGGCCACAGCCGCCACGCTCGGCGTCCATCCGTTCGTGAATCCTGCCGCCCGAAGCGTGCTCGCAGACGCCAGATACACTGCGCCAGTGTAAAGAAGTGAACTCGTCGTCGGCAGCGAGCCGTCCAATGTGTAATGAATCGCCGCGCCCGGCGTCGCGCAGGAGATCGTCACGTTCACCGGCACGTTGCTGCCGCTGGCGGGCGAGAATATCGGCGCTGCCACTTGCGGCGGCGGTGCCGGCACCCCGCTGCCCAGCCCGGCCACTGCGAAGTTCGTGCCCACCGCCTCACCGCCGCCCACGCCATCCACGCTCCACGACGCGCGGACGGCATAATTTCCAGGCTGGCCCACTGCCTGATAGCTCAATGTCTGAGTGTTCGTTCCGAAGAACGGCCCCCACAACACCACGTTGTTGCTGGAGATATAGTTGCCGCCTGCCGTCACACTTGTTGCGCCAATACCCAAAGGCAGCCACTCCGTCACCGCCACGCAACTCGCGTTCGTTCCCGGCACCACGCTGAACGCTACCACCGGCGCGGTCGGAGAATTCGTGTTCACGCTGCGCGTCACTTGCGCGTTGGCCGGCGCCGCCAGCGGCCCGTAATAGGCGACACTCGCCGCGCTCGGCGTCCAGCCGGCCGCGAAAGCCCCCGCTCGCACGACGCTGGTGGTCGCCAATTGGACAGCTCCCGTGTAAAGGGTGGAGGACGTTGTTGGAGTTGAACCATCCAGAGTGAAGTAAATCGCCGCGTTAGTCGTTCCTGCCGGCCCATTCGCAGCCTGCGGAGTATAGTCAATCCTGAACTCGGTCAGAGTGATGTTCGCAGCCGTGCTGGCGGCGGTTTGCGACCGGATGGCCAGACCGTCAAATCTGAAATTGGTCGCGGCGGTATTGGTGGCGGTGTTCAAGAAGATGCCGCCGGTGACTGTATCCAGCCACGCGGCGCTGAACGCCAGCGAGTTCGCTCCTGTCCGGTTGAGGGTGAGCGTCAGGACGTATGGCCGGCCCGCGGTGAACCCGGAGAAATTATTGCTGACCACCGAACCGCTGAGGGAACTGAAATCCGTCGTGGTTCCCTGGAGCGTGCCGGAAACAATGTTGGTCCGCACTTTGATGTCCACCGGAGTTGAAGTTCTCAGGCTCGTCCCCAGGTTCTGGAACAAACAACAACCCTGGACACCGTTGCCCTGGCTGTCCGGGCTGAAGCCGTCCGCAGAAACCTCTGTGGGCGAAAGCGCCGAATCCGCGAAGTCGAAAAGCCCGATGCGAAGCCCCTGCGATGTGTTCGTCGCGGCCACTCCGGTCAAAACCAGCTTGAGCGCGGCCTGGAACACATCCCCCACACCGAGGGCAACCGGAGTCGTGGCGTTCGGTGTGAAATAGGTTAGGCCCACGACAGCATTGGTTCCGTTCCACAGGTTCAGGGCATTGACGCTGGCCGTAATGTTCGTGCTGGAACCAGATGCGAACCAGGCCGACTGCTGCGGCAAATTCTGGATGCTTCGCGTTCCGCCAGCCCAGGTGTCATCCAGCAAGGTCAAGTCCCAGCCGGGCAAGCCCATCAACACATCCACGGGAGTTGCCGAACCGCTCGGCGGAACGAATATCGGCGCGGGCAACTGCGGCGGCAAAGACGGCCCGCCGCCGCCGCCGACCGGCAGCACCGTAACCATTGTGACTTCCGGCGAGAAATACCACTGGCCGTCCATCCAGGCGCCGCCGGTGACCGGATAACTGGCCGGCGTGCCGGTCAGATGGTAGCTCACGTTGGTGGCGACGGTGTTGAAAAACGGCCCCCAGCGAACCACGCCGAGCGCCGGCAGCCACACCCCGTCACCGCTGATGTTCTGCGCCGAGGTCAGGCCGGGCAGACTTTCCTCGATGGTGAAGCAGGCTACGCCCACTGCGCCGGTGACAGAAACCATGACCAGCGGTTGGTCCGGTATGTCGTTCACGTACGAGCGGACGTAGGAACCGGGCGGCGGATTGGTTTGGGCCGACGCATTGAGCATGCAAATAAATGCAAGGAACAAGACAAATGCGAACCAGCTTGACGAACGCGCGAGCGTCTTGGAGTGCGGAACGCCAGTTCCGCTTTCGCGTTTGATGCTGGAAAGTCGAAAAGCGCGGATTTGTCGCGCGCGTGAGCTGAAAGCGGCGCTAGCGCGCCGCGCTCCAAGACCTGGCGGAATTCCCCGGGCGCCGGTTGTCTTGGAGTGCGGAACGCCAGTTCCGCTTTCCGCCCCGCCCCCCCGCATTTCCCTCTTGGCAACTTCCTGCGAAGACCTCACCTTTTTGCCATGACCGAGAACCAAATCCCCTGGCCGCACGCCCCCACCCACCAGTTGTCCATCGCCGGAACCTATCTCGTTACCGCGGCCACTTATCTCAAGGCGCATCACTTTCGCGGGGCCGAACGGTTGCGCGTGCTTCAGCGCGGCCTGCTCAAACTCGCCCGCGAGTTCGGCTGGCAACTCGAAGCCTGGGCGGTGTTCTCGAATCACTACCATTTCGTTGGCCACTCGCCGATTGGCCAGGAAACTGCCGGCAGCCTGTCCCGCATGCTGGGCCGGCTTCATGCCAAAAGCGCCGGCTGGATCAACCGGCTCGACGGCGCCCCTGGCCGCCAAGTCTGGCATAACTTTTGGGATACCCGTCTCACCTTTCAGAAGTCCTATCTCGCCCGGTTGAACTACGTCCATCAGAACCCCGTCAAGCATGGTCTGGTGCCGGTGGCCAGCCAATACCCGTGGTGCTCGGCGCGCTGGTTCGAGCGAACCGCCTCCGCCGCGCAGGTCAAGAGCATCTATCGGTTCAAGGTCGAACGAGTTCATGTGTCAGACGATTTTGAACCGGACAACGAATGGCAAGCCGTAGCCCAATGAAAAGCGGCGCTGGCGCGCCGCGCTCCAAAACCTCGCGGAATTTCCCGCGCGCCGCTTGAACACGCCAGCGCCTTGGAGTGCGGAACGGCAGTTCCGCTTTTGGGTTTGGCGCTGGAAAGTCGAAAAGCGTGGGGTTGTCGCGCGCGTGAGCTGAAAGCGGCGCTGGCGCGCCGCGCTCCAAAACCTCGCGGAACTTCGTGCGCGCCGCTTGAACACGCCAGCGTCTTGGAGTGCGGAACGGCAGTTCCGCTTTTGGGTTTGGCGCTGGAAAGTCGAAAAGCGTGGGGTTGTCGCACGCGTGAGCTGAAAGCGGCGCTGGCGCGCCGCGCTCCAAAACCTCGCGGAACTTCGTGCGCGCCGCTTGAACACGCCAGCGCCTTGGAGTGCGGAACGGCAGTTCCGCTTTCTGCCTCGATTGGTAGCTCTCTCAGCACGCGAGAACCTTTTTCTGTAGTTCTTGGTTCTCGCGTTTATGGCGCGATCTTCCAGTTCACGGGCCGGGCGCTGCCGTCATTGTAATACCTGCCGCCGTTGTTGGTCATCAGGTAGCCGGCGCGCGTCACGTAATCCGCGGTGATCGGGTTCGGCCCGGGGTTTGGCCCGTTGGTCCAGGTCTGGCCGGCCTTCCATGCGGCGGCGTAGGCGTTGAATTCGGCGGCGGTGATGATGAAGTCGCCGTTGGTGTCCGCCGGATGCGTGACGGTGGTGGTAAACTCATAGCAGCCCATGTCCACCGTCCCGTTGACAATACGCGGGTTGCCGTCGAGGTCCGTCGCGGGCAATGACGGCGCGCCGTTGGTGCCGGCGTCCTTGCAGGGCGAGGTGCTCTGGATGTGGTAATCCCCGTTGACCGGATCGAAGAACTGCGGCGCGACGTCGAGGTCATTGACCGCGATGTCCCACACGCCAGACAGGCTGTCCGCGTCATTAAAACTGAACACCTTCCTCTGGCCCGAGCCCGTGCCGGTGAGATAAACATCCCCGCCGCTGCCGGTGGCCGAATTGCCCCATAAGATGTTGTTGAAGACGTTCAGCAGCTCGACCACCCCGTTGACCTGGAACGCCACGCCGCCGCCGCCGCCGCCGGAGGTGTTCGCCGTGATGGTGTTATTGATGCAGTAAAGATTAGAGGACGCGTTGACCCAAATGCCGCCGCCGCTGCCGGCAGCGCCGGCGGTGTTTTTCACCACCAGATTGTCTAAGATGGTGATGTTCGTCGCCGCGGCATAAATCCCGCCGCCGGAAGTCGTTGCGGAATTCTGCTTGAACGTGTTGCTGCAGATGGTCGAAGTAGGTTGAACGGGGGAGTTGTAGGGGGCGTTATAAACTCCGCCGCCGGAAGTGGCGGAATTGCCGGTGAACGTGTTGCCGGTCAGCGTCGCGGCCCCTTGGCAGTAGGTTCCGCCGCCGTAGCTGTTATTGGCCGAATTGAAGCTGAAGGTGTTGCCGGTGAGCGTCGCGGTTCCGCCGCACGAGGCCCCGCCACCGCCGCTGTTGCCGCCGTAGGTGCTTGAATTGCTGGTGAAGGTGTTGCCGGTGAGCGTCGCGGTTCCGGTGCAGTAGGCCCCGCCGCCGCTACTGGCCGAGTTGCCGGTGAAGGTGTTGCCGGTGAGCGTCGCGGCCCCTTGGCAGTAGGTTCCGCCGCCGCTGTAGGTACCGCCCGAGTTGCCGGTGAAGGTGTTGCTGATGAGCGTCAGCACGCCCCAGCCGTAGTAGAGCCCGCCGCCGCTGCTGGCCGAGTTGCCGCTAAACGTGTTGCCGGCGAACGTCGCGGGGCCAGCCCCCCCGTAGCAGTAGGCCCCGCCGCCGCTGCTGGCCGAGTTGCCGGTAAAAGTGCTATTGGTGACCGTCACGAGGCTGGCGTTATAAACGCAAAGCCCACCTCCGTTATAGTTTCCTCTGTTCGTAGAGATCACGCAGCTTTGGACGGTGACGTTCCCGCTGATGCCGGAAATGTAGATGCCAGTCCCGCTCCCGCCGTTGGTTGCGCCGGTTGCGGTGCAGTTGATGATCGTGGCGTTCAGGCCGGAAGCGAGTTCCAGTCCCATGCCGCTCGAATTGGTGGGAGAGAGGAACCGGCAGCCGCTTACCACAATCGTCGCGCTGCCCCCCGCCGCGATGCGCAGCGCGCCGACGGTGGTCGAGCCGCAGTTGCGGAGGAAGGTGATGCCCTGGACAGTGTTGGTATTGGCGGCGGCGGAACTGGAGATGTTCAAGGCGCGTCCGCCACCCCCGCCCCCGCCGTCAATGGTGATGTCGGTGTTCGTCAGGCCCGCCTCCGGGAGCACCGTGAGGTTGTTGGACCCGGAACTGTTGAAGTTGAAGTTGCCCAGGTAGTAGCCGTTGGTGAGGTAGATGTTGTTATTGGCCCCGTTGGCGGCGGCTAGAGTGAGGGCGTTTTGCAGGTCCTGCGCCGTGGCGCAATGGAAATCCACGGCGCGAACCTGTGCGCACGCGGCGGCCAGCGCCAGCGCGCCCAGCCCGATGGTCAACTGGTGGATATTTCGTGTAATAATCATGGTAAACCTCTATAGGATTTGGTCGTTAGTATGTCTTGAAGCAGAATTGGGAGCCCCGGCCCGCGCGCCAGCGTTTGAACAGCGGCGCTGGCGCGCCGCGCTCCAAGACCTCGCGGCAATTGCAAAGCGCGGGTTGGTGGCGTGCGGGAGCTGAAAGCGGCGCTGGCGCGCCGCACTCAAGACCTCGCGGGAATTCGGACGGTTCAAGGGCAGGGGCAGCCGGTGGGTTTGCAGGGCGTGGGAACCAGAGCCGGACGTTGGTATAGAATCTGGAATGGCGAGCAGTCGGCGCCTGCACACCTGAAGCCGATTGTTTAATTGCCACTGCCAATTCCATAACCCATTCAACATGCCACGAAACCAGCCAACCCTGAGGGTCGAACCCTGATTCGACTCTCTCCGGTCGCGACTTCATCACAAAGCGAAGGCGGTGTCGAGACAAATCGAGAGAAATCTTTCGGCGGGCGTCTGAGCGGACTATGTGAATGGTCCTGCGCCCCAGTGCGACCGGGAGCTCAGGGCGGATTCAAGAATCCACCAAAGCGTAGCCGCCGACGACAGAAGGCGCACTTTTGGCCAGTCACAGAAATCAGCGCCAATTGCCGTCGGCGGCTACGGTTTGTTGAATGCGCGCTGCCGAGAGCTGGATTGGAAGAGTTTTGCAGTGACGCGCGGCTGGCTTCCTGCTAAAAACCGGGCGGTTCCATGAGCCATCCAGCAAATGCACCTCGCGCCGATTGATTGGGTAATCATCGTGGTCTATCTGACCGGCTGCATGGGGGCGGGGATCTGGATGCGGCGGTATGTGCGCGGGGTGGAGGATTTCGCGGTGGCGGGGCGGGCGATGGACCTCAACCTGGGGATCGCGTCGCTGGCGGCGACGGAACTCGGGCTGGTGACGGTGATGTACACCGCGCAACTGGGGTTTACCAACGGCTTTGCCGGGGCGACCATCGGGGTGCTCATTGCGACGGCGATGTACGTGGTGGGGCGGACGGGGTTTGTGATCGGCCCGCTGCGGCGGGCGGGGGTGATGACGATTCCCGAATTGTTCCAGAAGCGGTTCGGCACGAAAGTCCGCTGGCTGGCGGGTTTGTTTGTGGTGCTGGGCGGGGTGTTGAACATGGGCATCTTCTTGCGGCTGGGGGGCGAATTTCTGGTGACGGTGACCGGCATGCCGGTCCACTGGCTGGAATGGGTGATGACGGTGCTGTTGAGCATGATCCTGCTCTACACGGTGCTCGGGGGGATGCTGTCGGTGCTAGTGACGGATTATCTGCAGTTCATCGTGAAGGGGATGGGGATTGTGGTGACCTCGATACTGGTCATCGCGAGCATGGGCTGGGGGAACCTGGTGCAGGGCCTGTGGCACTGCTGGGCCGGCGGGACCGCGGGCGCGGGCCAGACCCCGCACGCGCACCCGTTCAATCCGTTTCACGCGACCAATTTCGGCTGGGGGTACCTGCTCTGGCAGTTGGTGTTCCAGATTGCGGTAGTGACGACGTGGCAGACGCAGATTTCCCGCGTGCTCTCGGCGCGCGATGAGACGACCGCCAAGCGGATGTATCGGCGGACGGCGTTCTATTTTGTCGGGCGGTTCGCGCTGCCGGGCTTGTGGGGGGCGGCGGCGCTGGTCTATTTTTCACAGCACGGCGGCCTGCCTCCGGAGCTGCAGGGCCTGTCGGCCAATGACGCGAGCCTGCGCGCGATGCCGGCCTACCTGGGCCGGTTGCTGCCGACGGGCTTCATCGGCCTGCTGTTGGCGGCGGCGCTGGCGGCGGAGATGTCCACCGACAGCGGGTACCTGCTGACCTGGGCGACGGTGATCTACAACGACCTGATCGCGCCGTGTGTGAAGAGGCCGCTGTCGCCGGCGGCGCGGCTGTTGCTTACGCGCGCGCTGGTGCTGGCCATTGGGGTGTTTCTGCTGTTCTACGGGCTGTGGTATGAGCTGCCGGGCAACGCCTGGGATTATCTGGCGGTGACCGGCAATATCTATCTGGCCAGTGTGTTCACGTTGCTGGTGGCGGGGCTTTATTGGCGGCGCGCGACAACCAAAGGGGCCTACGCGGCGCTGGTGCTGGGGGCGATTGGACCGATCACTTTTCTGGTCGTGAACCTAGTGGTGATGAAGGCAAACCAACTCGGCGCGCATCCACCGGCGGCGCCGACGTTCGCGCAGGAATGGCTGCGGCGCTTCAGCCAATCGTTTCCGAACGCAAAGCCGCTCCGGCCGGAGTTGGCGGGGGCCTCGTCCTTCGCGCTGGCGTTCCTGGGGATGATCGCGGGCTCGCTGCTTTCGCGCCGGCCGGCGAAGAGCGGAATCCGCGCACCGGAGGCAGTTACATGAGCACCGTGTTTATTGTATTTTGGAGCGTGATGATCTTCGCGTCCATCGCGTGGTACGGGTTTCTCATCTTCTACGTTGGGTGGAAGGGCGGGCGCGAAATCAAGGCGATGACCCGGGCGTTCGAGCGGCGAGACAAAGCTGTAGAGGAGCCGGGTCGTGTTCGCCGAACCCAATAACCCGTCACCAGTCACCGGTTTCTGACAATGAACGAGCCACTGTTTCCATCGGGGCCGTGGACGGGGTTCTACAATTATCACCCGGGGGATCGGCATCGGATGGACCTCCAGCTCACTTTCTCGAACGGCGCTATGAGCGGCGACGGGGCCGATGACATCGGGCGGTTTCTCATCAAGGGCCGCTACGATGCGGCGAGCCGCGAGTGTTACTGGACCAAGAGCTACGTCGGCGCACACGACGTGTTCTATCGCGGCTTCCGGGAGGGCAAAGGCATTTGGGGCACGTGGGAAATCACCATCCAGTACCATGGCGGCTTCCACATCTGGCCCTGGCAGGCGGGTGAAGGCGAAGCGCGCGCCGCAACGGCTGCCGCGGAAGAACCCGTCGATGCCATTGCCACGGAGGAGGTTGTGCCCGGCGTTGTTCTGATTTGCAATCGGCGGCTTCCCCGGTAAGTTGGCTTTGTGGGCAGCGAGTATTCCACAGCGGCGCACTGGCCGGGCGACTTCGACGAGGCGGGCCTCCAGAAGTGGGCGGAGAGTTTGCGCGCCCAGTTGGCCGCGCCGCAGGTGTCCCTCGGGCTGGTCTTCATGTCCCCGCGATTCTTTGCCCGCGCCAGGCAGGTGTTGGAGATTCTGCGGGTGCACGCCCGGATCCCGCTGCTGGCCGGGTGTTCGAGTCAAAGCCTGATCGTCGGGGACCATGAGGTGGAGCAAAACGCGGGTTTGACCCTTGGGCTGTATGCCTTGCCCGGCGCAGAACTGAAGGGGGTTCACTTCACGCAGGAGCAGGTCGAGGAAGCCAACGGCCCCGGGTACTGGCATCTGGAGACCGGCGTCGAACCCGGTCAAACCAACGGCTGGCTGGCTTTCATTGATCCGTTCCACCTGGACAGCGAAACGTGGCTGAAAACCTGGAACGAGGCTTACGCCCCGGCGCCCGTCCTCGGCGGGCTGGCCAGCGGCGATTTCCGCGAACAGGCGACCCAGGTCTATTTGAACGGCGAGGTTTATGACGAGGGCGGCGTGGCGATTTCGGTCGGCGGCGAGGCGCAACTGGTGGGAGTGACTTCCCAGGGCTGCACGCCCATCGGTGAGACGTGGACCCTCACCAAGGTCGAGCAGAATATCATCCACCAGATCGGCAACCGCCCTGCCTACGAGGTGCTGGCGGAAACGTTCAACCAGCTCACGCCCGAGCAGCAAAAGGGGGCGCGCGGCAACTTGTTCATCGGGCTGGTCGTCAACGAGTACCTGGAGGAGTTCCACCGCGGGGACTTTCTGATTCGCAATCTGCTCGGCGCCGACCCGCGCTCCGGCAGCATTGCGGTGGGGGCGCTGCCGCGCCTGGGCCAGACGGTCCAGTTCCAGCGGCGTTCGGCGGCGGCGGCCACGGAGGACATGGAAGAGTTGCTCGCGCGCGCCCGGAAGCAACTGGGCGACACGCCGATTTACGGCGGCTGCCTGTGCAGTTGCAACGGGCGGGGACAGAATCTATTCGGGCGCCCGCATCACGACGCGCAAATGGTCCAGCAGCGGCTTGGGCCGATGGGTCTGGCCGGCTTCTTCTGCAACGGCGAGATCGGGCCGGTGGGCGAGAAGAGCTTTCTGCACGGCTACACGGCGTCGCTCGCGTTGTTCGTGAAGAAGTAGCTCAATGGCTCGACTTCTTGCCGAAGGCCGGGTCCACTTTCCGGTTCAGCAGCAGGGCGATGGTCAGGCCCGGCAAGGCCGAGCAGATCACCCAAATGAAGAAATGCCGGTAACCGATGTGGTCCGCCACCCAACCGCTCCACATTCCCGGGATCATCATCCCCAACGCCATGAACCCGGTGCAGATGGCGAAGTGCGCCGTCTTGTGCGGGCCGTCGGAGAAGAGCAGCATGTAGAGCATGAAGGCGGTGAAGCCGAAACCATAACCAAACTGCTCGGCGGCTACCGCGCCGCAGGTGATGAGGAAGTTGCTCGGCTGCGTCCAGGACAGGAAAATGTAAGCCAGCTTGGGCAGATACATCGAGCACACCATGATCGGCAGCATCCGCTTGAGACCGTATTTCGCTGCCGCGAAGCCGCCCAGCAGCCCCCCGCAAGTCAAGGCCGCGATGCCAAAGGTGCCGTAGGCCAGGCCGACCTGGCTGGTCGTCAGCCCCAACCCGCCCGCTGCGCGGCTATCAAGCAGAAACGGCGAGATGACCTTGGCCAGTTGCGCCTCATCGAAACGGTAAAGGAGAAAAAAGGCGATCGCCAGGAGCACGCCCGGCTTCTGGAAGAAGGTGCCAAGGGTGGCGAAGAATTCACCCAGCAGGCTCTTGTGGGTCAGCACCGGCCCGTCGTTGGCGGGACGGGGCAGCATGACGCTGTGCCAGCAACTGAAAGCCAGAAACAGCCCCGCCACGAAAAACAACGTGATGGACCAGGCGACGGGGATGTTGCCGGAACTGGTGACGAACGTGACCCCGCTGTCGCGCTTGAGCTTGGGATCGAGCTGGATGACCGCCATAGCCGGCTGGTTCCAATTGGCCGAGTTGAAGACGAAACGCTCGCCTTCCTTGAGGCTGAAGCCCTTGTCGCTCTTGCCCAAACCGATGTACTCGATCCCGCGCGGTTGCCGGCCAAAATTGACCGCGACCTCCCGGCCAACTGGCGGTTCCTTTGACAGCGACAGATAGACCACCCCCACGTTGCCCGCCACCGGGACCGGCGCACCCCCGCCTCCAAGCGTCTTGGGGAAATGTCTCTCCAGGAAACTGCCGAACGGCCCGGACACGTGCAGAGTCCACCACGACGTTGATCTAGGTGGCGCAGGCTTGTCCTCGGCGATGAAGCCCTGCTGCCGGTTCCAGGCCTTGGCCTGGCTGATGACCGCCTTGGCCTCCTCGGCGCTGCGCTCGCTCCGGGCGATCTCCAGTGGGCTTGGTTGGGCGAGCACACGCAGTTCTGCTGCCTGCGCCGCGACCTTGACGGCGGCGGGGTCCCACTTGGACACGAGCGGGGCATTAGCTTTGGCCTGCACCGGGATTTCCACAGGCGGCAAGCCGTTCTTGCTTTCCAGGACGCCCGCCAGCACGACCAGCAACCCGCTGCCCACGATCATCGCCGTCCGGTAAAAGGTGCTGCGCAGCCCCACCCACCAGGCCTGCTCGTGCTTGGACAGGCTCAACATGTAAAAACCGTCCGCTGCGATGTCATGCGTCGCCGACGCGAAGGCCATGATCCAGAACAGGAACAACGACCACTTGAAGAACGCCGAGCCACGCACCGAAAACGCCACCATGGCCAGCCCGAACGAGACCAGAAACTGCATCGCGACCACCCAGAACCGCTTGGTACGGGTGATATCCACAAACGGGCTCCACAGCGGCTTGATGACCCACGGCAAGTACAGCCAGCTTGTATAGAGGGCAATGTCGGTGTTGGAAATGCCGAGCCGCTTATACATGACCACGGACATCGTCATCACGATGACGTAAGGAATGCCCTCCGCGAAGTAGAGGCTCGGGACCCAGAGCCACGGATTGCGGGCAGTCGGTTTGCTCTCTGCCGGCTTGGCTTGGGTTGGGGCAATCGTGGCGGGCGTCATGTCGTTACACGCCACTTCTTAGCAGCAAAGATTCTCTGCCTGCAAGCAGAGAATCGCCTCGCTTTTCGAGCAGCTAAGTTCAAATCAGCATTGCCGTCCTCCCCTCCGCTGGTGTAGAACACCGTCATGCAAAGGTTGGAATTGAAGCCAACGCACCAGCCGGTCCAGGATTACTATTCGGGTCTGATCCTCTCGTTTCATATTGCCGCGAACATGCAGCGCAAATGCTCCCAACATGAGTGATGACGATTTTCTCCACGAAGAACCCTCCGGTTCTGGCGGCGGTGACAGCAAGCCTTCGCCGCTCCAGAATTATCTCCGCAAGCTGGAGCGCGCGCTCAAGCGTGGCGACGCCACCGAACATACGCACCGCCCCGCGCTCAAGGAACTGATCGAAGCGCTGGACGACAAGGTCATCGCCACCAACGAGCCTAAACGCTCCGCCTGCGGCGCGCCGGATTACGTCGTCTCCCGCAGGCGCGACCAACTTTCACTGGGCTACATCGAGGCGAAAGACCTCGGGGCGGACCTGGCGGAGATTGAGCTTGGCGACCAGCTCAAACGCTACCTCCCCTCGCTGCTCAATCTCCTGCTGACCGACTACCTGGAGTTCCGCTGGTTCGTAGAGGGCAAGCAGCGCGAAACCTTCCGCCTCGCCACGCTGCTGCCCGGCGGCAAGCTCGCGCCCGTTTCCGCCGAAGAAATGGAACGGGCGAAAAGCCTCTTGCTCGGCTTCCTCAGCCACCGTCCGGTGGACATCGCCTCCGCCGAAGAACTCGCCCGCCGCCTGGCCAAGCTCACCCACGTCATTCGCGACCTCATCATTGGCGCGTTTCACACCCAGCAGGCTTCGCAACAATTGCGCGACTGGCGCGCTGCCTTCGCCGAGACGCTGCTGCCGGAACTCGCGCCGCAAGACGATGCCCGAAAAGAAGCCGAAGCCGCGGGTGAGTTCGCCGACATGTTTGCGCAGACGCTCGCCTATGGCTTGTTCAGCGCCCGCGCTTCCTGCGGCAGCGCCGGGTTCACCCGCGAAAAGGCGCAGAAACTCATCCCCCGCACCAATCCTTTTCTCCGCACCTTCTTCGAGCAGATCACCGGCGCCGCGCTGGAGGATGAGCCGTTCGCCGGGTTCGTCGAGGACTTGATTCAGACGCTCGATCACGCGGACATGGCGCGGGTCATGGAAGACTTCGGCAAACACGGTCGCCGCCGCGATCCGGTCGTTCACTTCTACGAAACCTTCCTGCAAGCCTACGATCCGAAGCTGCGCGAACTACGCGGCGTCTATTACACGCCCGAACCGGTGGTGAACTACATCGTCCAGAGCATTGACCAGTTGCTCAAGGACAAGTTTGGCATCAAAGCTGGGCTGGCCGACCACTCGAAGATCACCGTCAAGCGCAAGGAAGGCGAACGCGAGATCAAGGACGAGACGCACCGCGTGCTCATTCTCGATCCGGCCACGGGCACGGCCACGTTTCTTTACACGGTGCTCGAGTTCATCCGCTGGCAATTCAAGACCAAGAAGAACGCGGGCCAGTGGGGCAGCTACGTCCATGAGCATTTGCTGCCGCGCCTGTTTGGGTTTGAACTGCTCATGGCGCCGTACGCCGTGGCGCATTTCAAGCTTGGCCTTGCGCTGGCGGCGATGGATGAAGAGCCGCTGTTCCGCCGGCAATGGAGCTACGAGCCGCAGGGCAACGAGCGCCTGAACATCTTTCTCACGAACACGCTGGAGGACTTGGAGCACACCACGGAACAACTCGGCCCGTTGCGCGCGTTGAGCGACGAAGCCAACTCCGCCTACGAGATCAAGAAGCACAAGCCCGTCCTCGTCGTGCTGGGCAATCCGCCTTATTCCGGCCACAGCGCGAACACCGGCGAATGGATTTCCAAACTTGTCCGCGATTACTACTTCTGCGACGGCCAGCCGCTCGGCGAGCGGAATCCCAAGTGGTTGCAGGACGACTACGTGAAATTCCTCCGCTGGGGGCAGTGGCGCATCGAGCAAACCGGCCAGGGCGTGCTCGCGTTCATCACCAACCACGGCTATCTCGACAATCCGACGTTTCGCGGCATGAGGCAAAACCTTATGCAAACCTTCGATGAGATTTACGTCCTCGACCTGCACGGCAACTCAAAGAAGAAGGAAACCGTTCCCGGCACGAATAACCCCGACAAGAACGTCTTCGACATCCAGCAAGGCGTGGCCATCGGCATCTTCGTGAAGCTGCCGCCCGACGCGAAAGGTAGGGCGGGCAGTCCCCTGCCCGCCGCGCGCGGCAAGCAGAAAGACCGGCGCGCACGGAGTGACGCGCCCTGCCAGAAACCGCCCGCCACCGTGCGGCACTGCGATCTGTGGGGCGCAAAACGACAAACGAAATACGACTGGCTCGATGCAAACCAGATTGAGAGCACCAAGTGGACGATGCTCGAACCCGCCACGCCACACTACCTCTTCATCCCGCAGGACACGAGGCGGCTAAAAGAATTCGAGCGCGGATGGAAGGTCACGGAAATGATGCCGGTGAATGTTTTGGGCTTTCAAAGCCATCGTGATGGTTTCGCTCTCGCCTTCTCTTATGATGAGTTGCACGAAAGGATGTCGCTCTTTCGAGGTGTGCGACACTCTGATGAGGAGATCAAACGGCTGCTGGGGGTCGCGGATAGTGGGAACTGGAATGTGGCAAAAGCACGCGCAAAAATCCGCGCTCAAAAGAATTGGGAGATTGAGTTCATCAAAGTGGATTACCGGCCGTTCGACCGCCGTTTTTGTTACTACAACACGGTCGCCGTGGATCGGCCTAGACCCGAGCTTGTCACGCACGTAGCCCGTGAGGACAACATTTGTATGAGTTTGATGCGGCAGACGAAGGCCCCGACTTGGCAACATGCTTTGGCGGGTTTGGATCCAGCGTCAGCCGTCTATCTGGAGATCAAGGACGGCTCGACGGTCTTTCCGCTCTACCTCTACTCAAATGGCAAGCTGCCCGAGGAAGACTTATTCGCGCACGAGGATGGCCGGCGCCCGAACTTGAGCGCCGGGTTCATCCGCGACTTCTGCGAGAAGTTGCAGGTCAAGTTCGTGCCGGACGGTTTTGGCCGCCCGGGGAAGCGAGAAGTCGGGCCAGAGTGCATATTCAATTACGCCTACGCCATATTTCATAGTCCCACCTATCGGGAGCGTTATGCAGAGTTTCTACGCGCAGACTTTCCTCGACTACCGCTCACCAGCAATTGGGATTTGTTCAGAGAACTGGCGGGATTAGGCCATCGGCTGGTGGATTTGCACGCGCGTGGTCAAGGCAGGAACACTCCGGTTGGCTATCCCGTAAAAGGAGGGGATAAAGTCACCGACATTCGCTTCCAGCCGGTCGAGTCCCTGGTTATTCCCGGGGGAAAGAAGCTGAAAAGCATGACTCCCTGCGGACAGGTTGAAACAGGGGCTTGGCCGGACATGAAAGCGGGGCGTGTCTGGATTAACGAAAAGCAGTATTTCGAGCCTGTGCCGGAAGCGGCGTGGACATTTCCGATTGGCGGCTACCGGCCAGCGCAACGCTGGCTCAAGGACCGCCTCGGGCGCGCGCTCAGTTTCGAAGAGCAGGCGGAATATCAACGCATCATCTGGGCGCTGCTGGAGACGCGGCGATTTATGGCTGAGATTGACGCCAGCATCAATGAGCACGGCGGCTGGCCGCTGAAGTAAAGGAGAGAATTACTGACGCAGGAAGGCATCCTGCAAGGAGGGTTAATGGAATCGTCCTCTTTTTCTGCCCGCCTTGCCGGGCCGATACCGCCGCCGTCACCATCAACCATCAACTCCCCCAACTATCCACTTGCCGCGTTTACCGCCCCGCCGTCCATCTCTTGCCGGGCGCGAATGAACATGCGCTTCCCCGCCAATCACACTCACCTGTGCTGCCAGGCCCTGCCCCGCTTCCCCTGCCGGTCTCTGCCCCCCAAGCTGCCCGTTACCGTAGCCAGAGAAACATCAATTGTCAAGCCCGCAGATTAAATTGGTTCCAGATGCCACCTCAATCAGGGCCTGGCCGGTTGCGGCCTCATCCCGCTGCCCGGTATTCTTAGATGGCGGTGCCACGCTTGACTCTTCTGATCTGTACACTAACCTGTCCATATATGAAAGCGATCACCTATACCGCAGCGCGGGAAAGCCTGGCGGCCACGATGGATGAAGTTTGTCACGACCGCATGCCGGTCATCATCACCCGCAAACGTGATCGGGCCGTGGTTATGTTGTCGCTGGAGGACTATGAATCGCTCGAAGAGACCGCTTACCTGCTCCGCAGCCCAGTCAATGCCCGACGGCTCCTCCAAGCCATCGAAAGTCTGGCCCGAGGCAAGGGCAAGGAAAGGCGGCTCAACTTGGCTGCATGAAGCTGATTTTTGCCGAGCAGGCCTGGGACGACTACCAGTATTGGTTGCAAACTGACCGGAAGATCACCCGCCGCCTTCACGAATTGATTAAGGACACGATGCGCACTCCCTTCGAGGGGATCGGCAAGCCGGAGCCGTTGCGCCACGCCCTGGCCGGTTACTGGTCGCGACGCATTACCGACGAGCACCGGATGGTCTATAAGGTCGAGGGTAACAGCCTGCTCCTCGCCCAGTTGCGGTACCATTACGCGAGGTAGCGCGCCCGAACTGCCCGGGTCAGCCTCGCGTGCTTGCCTGCACCGCCTTCACACACCGTGCGCAGATGGTTGGGTGCTCAGGATGCGAGCCAACATCTGTTTCCCAATGCCAACAACGTTCGCACTTCTGGCCGTCAGCGAGATAGGTCTCGACACGTATCTCTTCTGAGAACACGTCGCCGGGAGCGCGATCCTCTTCTTCTCTTTCCAGCTTCAGCTTGGAGACGTTCAACAACTCTCGGAGGTCCTCAATGTCCGCTTGGACTTTGTTGAACAATTGTTTGGGAATCTTCAACAGCGGGGCCGCTCGCAGAGACTTCCCGACTCGCCCTGTTTGTCTAGCTTGTTCGAGTTCGTAGAGGACCCGATCACGCCACTTGAAATACCATTGCCATCGCTCCCGCTCAGCTTCGGGCTGCTGGAACCCCACCGGTTGCCACGTGAGCAAGTGCACCGAGTCAACGGTTTTGCCTGGCACATACTCCCAGGCCTCATCTGCCGTAAACGCCAGAATCGGCGCGAGCATCTGACAGAGATTGGCCACCATTCGGTGCAGGGCCGTCTGGGTCGAGCGGCGGCGAGGCGAATTCGCCGGATCGGTGTAAAGCCGGTCTTTCACCACATCGTGATAGATGGCCGACAGCTCGACGGCGACGAACTGGCTGATCTTCTGGTACACGACGTGGAACTCGTATTGGTCGTAGGCGGTGATGACTTCCTGCTCAAGCTGGGAAAACTCGCCCAGAATCCAGCGGTCCAGCCCCGTCATCTTGTCATCGGGCACCGTGTGCTTGGCCGGGTCGAAATCGTAGAGGTTCGAGAGTTGGTAGCGCAGGGCGTTGCGAAGGACGCGGTAGGTCTCGGCCACTTTGCTGATCCGCTCCTCGCTGACGATGATGTCATTGCGAAAGTCCTGCGAGGAAACCCAGAGGCGCACGATGTCCGCGCCGTACTTCTTGACGTAAGCTTCGGCGGTCTGCGGCTTTTCGTAGCCGCCCTGGGCCTGTTTGCTCTTGGAAATCTTCTCGCGGTCGGCATCTACCATGAAGCCGTGAGTCAGCACGGTCTTGAAGGGCGCGGCGCGGTTGCCCGCCAGCGAGAGGAGCAGGGAGGATTGAAACCAGCCGCGATGCTGATCGCTGCCTTCGAGGTACATGTCGGCTTGCCAATCGAGGGGCGAGGGGCGAGGGGCGAGGGGCGAGGGTAACGCGTGATGCGTGATACGTGATGCGTGACGGAGTTCGGGGCGCTGCATCAGGACGGAGCGGGAGGAGGAGCCGGAGTCAATCCACACGTCGAGCGTGTCGTTCGACTTCGCCGCCGCCTCAGGCCCTTTCCAACCGGCAGGTTTAAGCGCGGTCCACAGCTCGGCGGCGGATTTCTCGAACCAGACATTCGAGCCGTGCTGCTCCACCAGCGCGGCGGCGTTGCGCACGATCTGCGCGTCAAGAATGGGGGTGCCCTGCGCGTCGTAGAATGCCGGGATCGGCACGCCCCAGGCACGCTGGCGCGAGATGCACCAGTCAGGGCGGCCCTTCACGGCGGCCTCAATGCGGCTCTTGCCCCAATCGGGCACCCAGTTCACGCGGCCGATTTCCTTGAGTGCCCGCTCGCGGAAGTTCGCATGGTCAATCTCAATGAACCACTGGTCCATAGCCCGGAAGATGATCGGCGTTTTGCTGCGCCAGCAATGCGGATAGCTGTGATGGTAATTCTCCTGATGCAGCAGCGCCTTGCGGGCGCGCAGTTCGTGCAGCACGGCTTCGTTGGCGTCGCTCTTGCCGTGCTTTTCCAGGATCGCTTTGCCGAGCATGTCGGCGGGCATCTGCTGCTCCGGCGGCAGGTCGTTGGTGAGAGTAAACTTCCCGTCGTCGTCCACCGGGGAGTAAATCGGCAGGCCGTGCTCGGTGCCGAGATGGTAGTCATCCAAACCGTGCCCCGGCGCGATGTGAACGAAGCCCGTGCCGGTGACATTGTCCACGAAGCTGTCGCCGGCAAAGAATTTCCCGGTGCGGTTGCAGAATGGATGCTGGTACTCGATCTGGCTCAGGTGTCCGCCGTCGAGGCTGCGGACGATTTGATACCCCTGCCAGCCGCACTTTTCGGCTACCGCCGGCAGCAGCAGGGCCGAGACGATGAATTCCTCGTTGCCGACGCGCACCAGCGAGTAGCTGAACGTCGAGTTGTAGGCCACCGCGAGGTTCGCCGGGAGCGTCCAGGGCGTGGTGGTCCAGATCACAACGGACGTGCCGGGATGCCCGACCACGGGAAACTTCACATAGACGCTCGGGCTGACGTGGTCTCTGTATTCGACTTCGGCCTCCGCCAGCGCGGTGCGGCAGGGGATGCTCCAATAGACGGGTTTCTTGCCGCGATAAACAAAACCCTGCTCCACGATGTCGGCGAACAGGCGCAACTCGTCCGCCTCGTATTCTTCGGTCAGGGTCAGGTACGGATTATCCCAGTCGCCGAGCACGCCGAGGCGCTTGAACTGGGCGCGCTGGATGTCAATGTATTTGAGCGCGGAGGCCGCGCACGCCCTGCGGATGGTGGCGGCGTCGGAGGCGGTATCGCCCGCCTTGCGCATGTCCTGAGTGACCTTGAACTCGATCGGCAGGCCGTGGCAGTCCCAGCCCGGCACGTAGGGCGCGCTGAACCCGCGCAACGTCTTGTACTTGATGATGATGTCCTTGAGAATCTTGTTCAGGGCGGTGCCGATGTGGACGTCGCCATTGGCGAAGGGCGGGCCGTCGTGCAGGACAAACTTCTCCGCGCCGGCGCGCTGGGCCTGGATGGCGGCATAGCGCCTGGCTGCCTCCCACTTCTTCAACCGAGCCGGTTCCCGCGTGACCAGGTCCGCCTTCATCGGGAACTCGGTTTGCGGCAAATTCAATGTGCTCTTGTAGTCCATTCAGCTTTTCAAAGGAGGCGGAAGGTATCAGCGGTGCGCACCGGTGTCAACGAAGGGCCTCATTGTCCGGAAGCGGGGGGAGCAATTGGATACTGCCGCCATGCCGTCAAAGATATGGGACGAAGACTCAAACGAAGCCCCTCTCCCTAACCCTCTCCCCACTCCTGCGTCGTGGGGAGAGGGAACCCGTGGCGGCAATAATCGGATACACCCGGAAGCGGGTGCGGCGATTTAGGGTTTGACATTTGTGGAATTCGTGTTATAAGGTGGACAGCATGAGTCGTTTAGAAGTCGGGGCGGCTGGGCGCGGCCCAAGAGACGGCTGGGGGCAGGGTTGGCGTGGTGAGGGGCGAGGGGGCGGAGCGCTGGGAAAGCCAGCAACGGTGTCTGAAAGGGTTTTGAAATGACCGGGGAACTGGCTCTGAACGAGCATCGAAGATGTATGGAAGGGACGTGAAAGGGTTTTGAAAGGTGCTCGAAAAGAGCTGGGAATGGCTTTGAAATGGCTCTGCAGCGTGCTTCAAAGGTATTTAAGAGGTCCGTGAAAGGAGCTTACAAAGTCCTTGAAACTCCAGGGAGTCAGCAGTATGGCAACGGAGAGGCAAGCGTAAGGCACTGGCGGGGGCGGAGCGTCCCCCGCGCGCCCTAATCTCGTTGGGCTGGGAACATCGGGTTTGCCGGGCGCAGTTGCATTCGGGCGGGGAGCGATTATGCTCGGGTCCATGATTAAAGCAGAGAAGCCCCCCATAGACCCGGAACTGAAGCGGCGGATTCAGGAACTGATTGAGTATAAGGGCGGAGGGTTCAACGAGGAAAGCGTGGCCGACATTATCGAGAACGCGCTGAAGCTGTTGAAGGACGTGGAGGACAGCGGCGACGTGCGCGTCATCCAGACGGCCCTGCGGGAATTGCGGTTCGCGTTCAAGCTCTTTGCGCCCTATTCGCACGTGCGCAAGGTCACCATGTTCGGCTCGGCCCGGACGGCGCCGACCCGGCCGGAATATCAGCAGGCGGTCGAGTTTGGCCGCAAGATGGCGGCGGCGGGCTTCATGGTCATTACCGGCGCGGGCCCGGGCATTATGCAGGCGGGACACGAGGGCGCCGGCCTGGAGAAGAGTTTCGGGGCCAACATTCGTTTGCCCTGGGAACAAGCCGCTAATCCGGTCATTCGCGAGGACAAGAAGCTGGTCACTTTCAAGTATTTCTTCACGCGCAAGCTGATCTTCATCCGGCACGCGGACGCCCTCGCGCTGTTCCCGGGCGGGTTTGGCACGATGGACGAAGGCTACGAGGCACTGACCCTGATGCAGACGGGCAAGAGCCAGTTGATGCCGCTGGTGTTGATCGACCGCCCCGGCGGCACGTACTGGAAGACCTGGGACAAGCATGTGCGCGAGCATCTGCTGCGCGATGAATTGATTTCACCCGACGATCTGTGCCTCTACCAGATCACCGATAACACCGATCAGGCGGTGAGAATCATCACGCGGTTCTACCGCAATTTCCACTCCAGCCGCTTTGTCAAAGACCTGTTCGTGATCCGGCTCAAGCACGCGCCCAGCGATTCGGCCCTCGAAGCGATGAATGAGGACTTCGTTGACATCAACACAGGCCCGCTCATCAAGCGGATCAAGGCGACGCCGGACGAAGTGGAAGACAAGGATCATGTGGACCTCCCGCGCATCGCCTTCAATTTCAACCGCAAGGATTATGGCCGGCTGCGCCAGTTGATTGATGTGCTCAATAGCCAGTGAAAGGGCACAGCGGGGTAATGGAGGGATGGAGTGGTGGAGTGTTGGGAGACACGTGGCGCGCCTGGTGCGTACCGCGACCCTGATTCCCGACCACCGATCACTGATTACTGATCACCGATCACTGATCATTATTACTTGCGGTCCAGGTTCTGCCGCAGGTCCTCTTCCGTAACTTTGCTCTCAACCCCTGCAGCAGGGACCTCGACCTTGGCGGTCCAGAGAATCGCGTTGAGCACCAGCTTCCGGAAACTGTCGTTGCCCCAGTTCCGGTGGAAGTGGGCGCCGGTAAAACCAAACCCGCGTCCCCCATCCGGGCGTTCGCAGGCCCACGCGACGATCTGCGGCTCGCCGCGCTTCACCGCCTCACGCACCGCCGGGTTGCCTTCGTGCGGACCGTCTGGTCGGCTCAGGGTGCTTTCGGGCGGCACGGCCCGCAGGATCGGGAGAACGCCCTTCATGCCGTCCCGGAAGCGCATGTGGAAGTACCACTCGTCGGCAACGCTGAACGGGTTCACCCCGCGCGTGCTGGCGTGCTTCGGCAGCGGCTTGAACTCCGGACGCCAGGTTGGGTTCACCGACCAGTCGGTCTCGAAACACCCGCCAATCCAGTCCAGGAATTCCTTCTCGCCCGCCTCCTTGGTTGGCTCCACCGCGTAATGGAGGCAGACCAGCCCGACACCCTTTTTCATCAAGGCGCTCACCGTCTTGAGACGGTCGTCGCGGAGGAAGGGATGAGCGGGGCCGCCATCGCTATAAACGACGAGCGTCGCCGCGCCGGCAAAAGCAGCCTCCGGATTCTGCGGCCAGCCGTTGCTATAGACTTCCGAGGCAACGCCCGGGACCTTATCCAGGCAGGCCTTGAGCAACAGACAACCGGCGCGATGTTCATGCTCGCCCGGCCCGTGGCTTGGCGGGCCGGCAAGGAAAACGATTCTTACGTCCCCGGCGGAAGCGGTCAACGCCGTCGCCAGGGCAAGGGATGAGAAGAGGACTCGGTTCATTTCGTTCAATCTGGCCGGCGGCGCATGGGCACGAGGTTATGGCTCGCGGGGACGCTCGCCCTACCGGGAGGCAACAGGAAGCAGTTACAATTTCTTTATCCGTATATTCTTGAACTGGGCCATCATGGGCGGGCCGGCATGGAGCTGCAGCGCCAGCACGCCGCTCATGGCCCGCTTGGCTTCGCATTCATCCACCACGTCAATGGTCGGTTTGCCGTTGACGAATTGCTGGAGGTGATTGCCCTTGGCGATGATGACGTAATCGTTCCAGTCGCCCTTCTTCACCAAGGCTTCTATGGCGGCGGCATTCCCGACCGAGCCGACGACCTGTTTCTTGCCGTCCTTGTCCCAGACGACCTTCTCGCCGCGCTCAGCCATGGTGCCGCGCATTCCCTCTTCGTAGAGATTGCCGGTGTAGTTCGGCCCGGCTTCCATGTCTGCCTGATAGCCGTGGACGACCCAATAAGCGGGATCGACCACTTTGCTGCGGTACTGGATGCCGGAGTTGGCAAAACCCCGAGCGTCGCCCGGAACGAGTTTGAAGGAGCAGCGCAGCTCGAAATCGCCCGGCGTGCCGTTCGTCCAGATCAGAAACGTATTTCCCTTGGCCGGGTTCCCGGGGGTGGTCTGGCCGGTGATGGCGCCGTCCTTGACCGACCAGAGTTTCGGGCTGCCCTCCCAGCCGGTCAGGTCTTTGCCGTTAAAGATGCTGGTGAAACCCTTCTCCGCGGGGCGGTCATCGAGCAGGGTCTGATCTTGGCCGGACACCAGCGCTGTTTGAGCATTCAAGGCCGCGCCCAGGGTGAGGGCACTGAGTATTTTACTGTTCATAATTCTCTCTTTTCTTCGCGGGCGAGACGCCTGCCCTACGATCACGCAAGCGTCTTGCGCAGAAACTTCAGCCCCTTTACTGCAATCTCGTTCCGCGTCGGCTCGATGCGCCGCCAGATGGCCGCCGCGCGGGCAATCACCTTCACGTCCGTCGTGAAGGACTCGATGACCACATCGCCCCGGTAGCGAACGTCCTTCAGCGCCCTGGCGATGGGCTTCCAATCAATGTGGTCGTTGCCGGGCGTGCCGCGGTCGCTGCCGCAGGCGTGGAAGTGGCCCAGCAGCTTGCCCGCTTTGCGAATCGCGGCGGCCTGGTTCTTCTCCTCGATATTCATGTGGAACGTGTCGAGGTGCAGCTTAAGCGCCGGGCTGCCGACCGCCTTGACCAACTTCAGGGCCTGGTCGCAGGTGTTGATGAAGTCGGTTTCAAAGCGGTTGAGCGGCTCCAGGCAAATCTGCTTGCCTCGCTGCCGGGCATACGCGGCGAGCGTCTTGAGATTCTTCACCACCGTCTTCCATTGCTGCTTGTATTCGGCCGGCGGCACCGCGTCGGCGCGGCCCACCGATGAATAAACCGGCCCGACCACCGACGGACAACCCAACACGACCATTTGGTCGAGGACCTTCTTCAGGTAGTTGAGGCTGTTCTTCTGCTGCTCAGGGGTGCCGCGCAAATCGCGGTCCGGCCCCAGGCAGGCGCAGACCGAGCCGCAGACCAGGCCCTGCTTGTCCAGTTCGCGCTTCACGTGCGCCGGGTCGATATGCGACGGGTCTTCGATGGGAATTTCGACGCTGTCGAAGCCCCATTGCTTGAATTGCTTGAACAGTTTCGTGCTCTCGTTGGTGAACGGTGAGGTGAAAAGAAATGTGTTTATGCCGAGTCTCATAATTGAGGCCGAGACTAGTCCATCGAAAGAGGCTGTCAAAGCCTTTTGTGCCCTTTCCGGCCTGACCCCCGCGCCCCTTTATGCCAAGCCTGATCACGCCTCCGGCCAAAGATGAAAATGGAGTTCTATTTCTCCAACCCAGCAAGGAACGTGACAATGCTGGACACGCATTCACCCACCGTGAGCTGGGCGGTCGGCAGCTCGATCTCGGGCTTTACCGGCGGTTCATACGGCGCGCTCACGCCCGTGAAATCCCTGATCTCCCCGGCGCGCGCCTTGGCATAGAGTCCTTTGGAATCGCGTTGTTCGCAGACCTCAAGGGGGACGTTCAAATAGACTTCGACGAATTGACCCGGCGGCAGGCTGTGGCGGATTGCATCGCGGTCGGCGCGATACGGGGAGATGAAGGCTGTTACGCAAATCACTCCTGCATCCGCAAACAGCTTGGCCACCTCGCCGATTCGCCGGATATTCTCACGGCGATCCCGCGGCGAGAACGCCAGGTCGGCGCACAAGCCGTGGCGGACGTTGTCGCCATCCAGGACGTAGCTCAGCTTGCCCCGCTCGAACAGTTCGCGCTCCAGTTCGGCAGCAATCGTCGTCTTGCCCGAACAGGACAGCCCCGTCAGCCACACCACGCGGCCCGCGTGGCCGTGGCGCAAAGCCCGCTGCCCGGTGGTCACCCGGCCCGAGGTCCAGTAAATGTTGTGGCTCTTGTGCAACGAGTCCGCCGTGCGCCGCGGATAGTTGTCCGGGACGATGATGCCCCCGCCGGCGAGGTCGAAACCGTCCACAATGACGAAGCGGCCAGTCGCCGCCACCTCGCTGATGGCGTCGAAGGCGACCGGCTTCTTCGTTCGCAAGGTGAGTTCGGCAACTTCGTGGCGATTGACAAATGGTTCGCTCCCCGGGCGCGGCACCGTTTGCAGCGTGGCCGCGTCAATCACCCGTTCCACCTTCTCGATCTGGCATTCGGCCTCCTGCGTCGCCAGCTTGAGCCGGTATTTCCGGTCTGGCATGAAGGGCCGCTTGCCGAGCCAGAAGACGCGGGCCTTGAAGCAGGTCAGCGCGTACGGCGGCGTGTTCTCCAGCGCAGCGACGGCCCCGCGCTCGACAAACACCTGGTCGGTTAGCGTGATTCCGATGCTTTCGCCGGTCTCGGCGGAGTCGCGCGCCGGGGCATTCCACCGCTCGATGGTTTTCACGCTGCTGGTCTTATTGCTCGGAGAAAAGACCAGCCGGTCCCCGACTTTGATGCGGCCGCTCTCGACGCGCCCGGCCAGAATGCGCCGGTGGTCGAAGCGATACACGTCCTGAATCGGAAAGCGCAGTGGCTGGTCGCCGGGTGGCCGGGCGGCCTTGAACCCGTCGAGCACCTCCACCACCGTCGGGCCTTTCCACCAGGGCATGTTTTGGCCGGGCGTGGCGATGTTGTCGCCCTGCCGGGCGGCGATGGGGATAAAGATGTTCGGTTCGAGCCCTATCTGCCGGAGCCAGGCGTGGTAATCAGCCTCGATGGCGCTGAACCGCTCGGCTGAGTAGTTCACCAGGTCCATCTTGTTGACCAGCACCGCCACCTGCCGGATGCCCAGCAGCTCCAGCAGATACCCGTGCCGCCGCGAGTTTTCCTGAACGCCCTCCTGCGCGTCAATCACCACCAGCGCCGCTTCCGCCTGCGCCGCCCCGGTCACCATGTTCTTGATGAATTCCTCGTGTCCCGGGGCGTCGATGATCACGTATCGCCGCTTCGGCGTCTGGAACCAGATCTGCGCGGTATCAATGCTGATGTTCTGGTCGCGTTCGGCCTGCAATGCGTCCATCAGGTTCGCCCATTCAAAAGGCGCCCCGCGCCTTTGGGCGGCCCGCTGGAGCTGCTCCAACCGGCCTTCGGGCAGCGAGCCGGTGTCATGAAAGAGCCGGCCTACCAGCGTGGATTTGCCGTGGTCCACGTGGCCCAGAATGACGATCTTAAGCTGCTCGGCGGCGCTCATCGGCAGAGTGGCGGAGCGCCGACTTGCAGTCGGCTTTGGATGCCAGAAGATCCGGGGGACCTGTCTGTAACTGCGAGTGCTCTAAGCCGACTGCAAGTCGGCGCTCCGAGCTGGTGGGCTCCGATTAAGAGGAAGATTACGATTAAGAAGGAAGGAGTCACAGGATTACATGTACCCATCCCGCCGCAGTTTCTCGAATGCCTCTTCGCTTTCCTGGTCCTGTGCCCGACCCGCCCGCTCCGGCACCCGCGTGCGGCGCAGCTCCTCGACGATCTCATGCACCGTGCGCGCCTGCGACTTGACCGGGAATGTGCACGGGTAGCACCCAATGCTCCGGTAACGCTCCCCCCTCTCGTTGGCGAAGTAGAGCGGGATGACGGGCACGCTCTCGCGCTCGATATATTCCCAGATATTCAACTCGGTCCAGTGCAGCAGCGGATGAATCCGGATATGGGTCCCCGGCTCGAAGTCCGTCTTGAATTGGTCCCACAATTCCGGCGGCTGGTCCTCGACATTCCATTCCATGTTCTTGTCGCGCGGGCTGAAGTAGCGTTCCTTGGCCCGCGTCGGCTCCTCGTCGCGGCGGACGCCGACGATGACGCCCGTAAAGTGGTGCTTGAGGAGGACCGCCTGCAAGGCGTCTCTTTTCAGCGTGCCGCAGCACTCGACGCGCGTCGCTTTGCCGCCCGGATAGGTGCGGCCCGTCCGGAGCGCCTCTTGGTTCCGGCCCACGATAAGCTGGAGTTTCCACTCACGGCACAGGCGGTCGCGATACTCGATCATGCTCGGGATTTTGTAGCTGGTATCAACGTGTACCAACGGAAATGGCACATGGCCGAAGAACGCCTTGCGCGCCAGCCACAACAGCACCGTCGAATCCTTGCCGATGCTCCAAAGCATCGCCAGGCGCTCAAACTTGTTGAACGCCTCGCGCAGGATATAAATGCTTTGGTTTTCCAGTTCGTCCAGGAGCATAATTACACCCGGTGCTCTACGTGGCCCGAAAATCCTCGGCCGGGTGCGCCCGCCCCCTTCCCTTAGCCTCGAATTAGCTACAACATGGACTACAGGCCCTTTTAGCGCAAGCCGCGCATTGCAAGGGGTGCTTCCGAAAATCTGCGATTCTTCGCTGTTTCCAGGGGAAGGATGGATCGAATCAACTCCGTAGGAGTGGCATGTCTATAGAAACGGACCTCCAGGCGCCGTGCAAGCTCCGTCAGGAGCGGCATGTCTATGCTTCCGTTGAAGCGTTGCTTCCGTTGCTCTCCGCAGGCTTGAGCTTTAGAATTGGCCGCAGATGAGCCTCGACAAGACCATTGAGAAACTGCTCCGCGGAGAGTCAGATGCCAATGTCCGCTTCGAGAAACATGAATGGAAACAGCTACGAGATGATCATCTGGTGGAGTGATGAGGACGCCGCCTGCGTAGTGGAAGTCCCGGAGTTGTCGGGCTGCATGGCCCACGGCAAGACCCGGCCCGAGGCCATCCGCCAGGCTGGGGCCGCCATCCGCCTGTGGATCAAAACGGCCAAGGAAGACCGCCTGAAAACCCCCAGCCGCGAGGGCGTTTAGTCTATGCGTGATCACCGTTCTTTCCCCGCCCCAAAGCCAATAGACGCATCTCGCACCACGCACCACGCAACAGGCAGGGCAGAATCGTTTTCCCCCGGTCAACTGGGGAATGGCACGGCTGGCTTGCACGCTGTTGGACCGGACGGGTTTAGTTGCACCTCAAGAACCGCAGCACAATCGCGCACTAGCCGTGCCCATTGCCCACGCCCGAAAACGGTCGTTGCCCATCAACTCCCCCTCCTAATCCTGATCCTAATCGTAACTCATGCAACTATTTGAACTTCCTGCTTGACCCCTGTCCCGTGCCCCGGTAGCATCCGCAAACATGAGCGCGACCACGAACCAATTCTCCCTCCCCGGCGGAACGTCCAAAAAACGCTTTCCCGCTGTCAGAACCGCCTGCGCCACGAGGCTGCTGCTGCTGGCGATGCCCCGCGCTCGCAGGCGGCCTCGCCCGTGGCGGAGACGTTTCCCGGCAACTTCCATCCCGATGCTCCTTCTCCTCGGCGGGCTGTCAATTGGAGTGCCGCCGCAGGTCCGCGGCCAATCCTCCACGTATTATTTTGCGCTCAACCCCATCC
>JBEKJO010000069.1:0-34146 GCA_050011195.1 Verrucomicrobiota bacterium
GCAGGGCGAACTGGACCGGCTGAAACGGGCGGGAAAGACGCTCGTCCAACAGCAGCAGGCGCTGGAAAGCTCGAAGACGGTGCTCGAAGTACACGTTCAGGCGCGCACCAAGGACTTGCAGACGCTCCAGCGGCGCTATGAGCACATTCTGAATTCCGCCGGCGAGGGCATTTGCGGCCTGGATGCGCGGGGTAAGACCACGTTTGCCAATCCCACCGTCGCCAAGCTCACGGGCTGGAAGCTCGAAGAACTCACCGGAAGGACCGAACACGAGATTTTTGGCTGCAACGGCTCCGACGGCCACGCCGCGCTGGCGGATGACCATCCGAGCGAGCGGGTGTTTTATCGCAAAGATGGAACCGCCTTTCCGGTGGAATACGTCAAAACGCCCATTAACGAAAACGGGCAGGTGGTGGGGGCGGTGCTGGTTTTCAAGGACATTACGGAGCGCAAGCGGGTCGAAGAAACGCTCGCGCAAAAGGCGGCGGAGCTGGCCCGCTCGAACGCCGAACTGGAGCAGTTTGCCTTCGTGGCCTCCCACGACCTGCAAGAGCCGCTGCGCAAAATCCAGGCCTTCGGTGACCGGCTCAAGACCAAGTGTGAAGGAGCCATCGTGGAGGAAGCCCGCGATTATCTGGAGCGGATGCAGAGCGCGGCCACCCGCATGCGCAAGCTCATCGATGATCTGCTGGCGTTCTCGCGCGTGATTCGCAGCGCCGAGCCGTTCATTCGCGTGGATTTGGCCGCGGTCACCAAAGAAGTGCTCGGCGACCTGGAAGTGCGCCTCGAGAAGAGCGGCGCAAAAGTGGAAATTGGCGACCTGCCAGCTATCGAAGCCGATCCGATGCAGATGCGCCAACTGCTGCTCAACGTGATTGGCAACAGCTTGAAGTTTCAGCCCGCCGGGGGCGTGCCCATCGTGAAGATCCGGAGTCGGATCATCGATCCCGAGTCGGCGGGCGATGCCGCCTGTTTGAAGAGTGTCTCGGCCAGCGCGGATCAGGTTCAAGCCCCCCGGCAACTCTGCGAGATCACCGTTCAGGATAATGGCATCGGCTTTGAGGAGAAGTACTCGGAAAAGATTTTTGCCGTATTCCAGCGGCTGCACGGGCGCACGGAGTACGAAGGCACCGGCGTTGGCCTGGCCGTTTGCCGGCGCATCACCGACCGCCATCACGGCACCATCATCGGCAAGGGCAAGCCGGGAGAGGGAGCAACCTTCATTATCACTTTGCCCGTCAGCCAGCCAAAACCGCCTCCGTCTCAATGAACGACACCCACAAAGCCAAGGTCGTCCTGATGGCCGAGGACGACTCGGATGATCGGCTGCTGGTCAAAGATGCGATGGCCGAAGGCCGCTGGGAGGGGGACTTGCGCTTCGTCGAGAACGGAGAGGAACTGCTGGACTATCTCCGGCACCGCGGCAAATACAGCCAGCCCGCCCATGCGCCGCGGCCCGGGCTTATCCTGCTGGACTTGAACATGCCCAGAAAGGACGGCCGGGACGCCCTGCGCGAGATTAAAGCCGACGCGGAACTGCGCCGCATCCCCGTGGTGGTGTTGACCACCTCCAAGGCCGGCACGGATATCGGTCGCATGTACGATTTGGGCGCCAACTCGTTCATCGCCAAACCGATCCAGTTCGAAGCCCTCGTCAACGTCATGCGCGTTCTCGGCCAATACTGGTTCAACACCGTCGAACTGCCTGCCCCCAAGTGAAAAGTCTATGATGGACACCGGTCTAATCAAAGTCTTGCTGGTCGAGGATGATGAAGATGATTTCGTGATTACGCGGGACCTGCTTTCGGAGATTCCGGGCCGGCGCTTTGCGTTGGACTGGGTCAAGACCTTCGATGCCAGCCTGGAGGCCATGTGCCTCAACCAACACGAGGTGGTTCTCGTGGACTATCGTCTGGGGGCACACAACGGGGTCGAACTCTTGCGAGCGGCTCTGGAGCGCGGGTGCCAGGCTCCGGTCATTCTCCTCACGGGGGCGGGCCAGCCTCAGGTGGACCTGGAAGCGATGCAGGCCGGGGCGGCGGATTACCTGGTCAAGGTTCATCTGCGAGCCGATGCGCTCGAACGCACGATGCGGTACGCCGTGCAGCGCAAACGGGCCGCCGCGCTGGCCGCGTTCGAGCAGGCACGGCTCGCTGCGTTCGGCGCCGAGATCGGCCTGGGGCTGACGCGCCGCGATTCGCTGGAGGGAATCCTCGAACGCTGCGCCCGGGCCATGGCCCAGTACTTGAATGCGGGACTGGCGCAGATCTCGACCTTCGACCCGCGCAAAGGGGTTTTTGAACCTCGTGCTGCCGCAGGCGCGGCCTGGGAAGCAAACCGTCCCCTGAGCAGTCTGCCGGAAGTCCGGCTGGAGGTTGGCCCTCTGGCCCAAGGGAAACCCGTCTTGATCAACCAACTGCTCAATGAAAAGCGCATCCCCGATCAAGAGTGGGTCAAGCGCGCGGGCCTGGCCGCCTATGCCGCGTATCCGCTGGTCCTGGAAGACCAGCTCGTCGGGTTGATGGCGATCTTTGCCCAGCACCCCCTCACGGAGCAAATCAACCAGGAAATGGGGTCAGTCGCCAACGGCATTGCCTTGTGCATCGAACGCAAGCGCTCGGAACAAGCCCTGGATGCCAGCGAGGTCAAGTACCGCTCCGTGGTCGAGAACATCAAGGAGATCATCTTCCAGATGGACGAGTTCGGCCACTGGACCTTCCTCAACCCCGCGTGGACGACGGTCACCGGCTTCGAGGTCAAATCGGCCCTCGGCACTTTCTTCATCGAATACATCCACCACGAGGACCGGCAGCATAACCGCCACATCTTTCTACAGCTCATCAAGCGCACCCTGGATTACTGCCGGTATGAAACGCGCTTTTTGACCAAGAACGGCAAGACCCGCTGGGTCGAGGTCTATGCCCAACTGACTCTGAATAACGACGGGACCGTCCTGGGCATTTCCGGCAGCCTGACCGATATCACGGAGCGCAAACTGGCCGAAACTGCGATCCAGAAGCTGGCCGCCTTTCCGCAGGTCAATCCCAATCCCATCCTGGAATTTGCCGCCGATGGCACGCTGACTTATGCCAACGACGCGGCTCGGGCCATGGCCAAATCTCTGGACCAGGACAATTTGCTTGCCATTCTCCCGCCTCAGGCCGCGGACATCGTCCGCGACTGCTTGACCACGGGCCAAAAGAAGCTCCGGGAAGAAGTCAACCTCAAGGGGCGGACTCTCACCTGGTCCTTTTTCCCGATCGTCGCCAGCCAAGTCGTCCACTGTTACGGGGCGGACGTTACGGACCTGCTCAGTTTGGAGGCCCAGTTCCGCCATGCCCAGAAGCTGGAATCCGTCGGCCAGTTGGCCGCGGGTGTCGCCCACGATTTCAACAACATCCTCACTGTCATCCAGGGATATTCGGACTGCCTGCTGGCCCGGAGCCCTGGCGACGCCTCGACGGAGAAGGCTCTGAAGCAGATTTCCGCCGCCGCGCGCCGCGCCGCCGCGTTGACCCGCCAGTTGCTCCTGTTCAGCCGCAAGCAGGTCATCCAGCCCAAGGTGCTCGATTTGAACGCGGTGCTCCAGAACCTGGCG
Organism: Verrucomicrobiota bacterium; assembly: GCA_050011195.1. Lineage (GTDB taxonomy): Bacteria > Verrucomicrobiota > Verrucomicrobiia > Limisphaerales > UBA8199 > PALSA-1440. Next base: position 3,599 of record JBEKJO010000069.1, read on the forward strand.
AACATGCTGCCGCGGCTGCTGGGCGAAGACATCGTCCTGGAGTTCAACTATGCCTCGAGCCTTCCGCCGATTGAAGCGGACACGGGGATGCTGGAACAAATCGTGATGAACCTGGCGGTCAATGCCCGCGATGCCATGCCCAAAGGGGGCAAGCTCTGCGTTGGCACTGCCAGCGTCGAGATTGACGACGACTATGTCCGCCAGCACCCGGAATCGCGAGCCGGCACGTTCGTCTGCCTCGCGGTTGCCGATACCGGCTGCGGCATGGACCGCCAGACTCTGGACCGGATCTTCGAGCCGTTCTTCTCCACCAAAGAAGTCGGCAAAGGCACCGGGCTCGGGCTGGCGACCGTCTATGGCATTGTCAAGCAGCACCGGGGCTGGATTGAAGTCAGCAGCCAGGTCGGCTGCGGCACCACTTTCAAAATCTACTTTCCCGCCACGGCGCGGGAAAGCAGTGCGACCGCCGAACCCTCCACCGTTCCGCGCGCCGTCCGCGGCGGCAAGGAGACGATTCTTCTGGTTGAGGATGAGCCGGTGCTGCGTGAACTCGTTCGCGAGATTCTGGGCCAGTATGAATACCGTGTCATCGAAGCGGCTTCCGGCGTCGAGGCCCTTAAGGCCTGGGACGAGCACGACGGGCAAATTGATCTGCTCCTCACCGACATGGTGATGCCCGAAGGCATGACCGGAAGCGACGTGGCGGCTCAGCTCCGGAAGCGGCGGCCCGCACTCAAAGTCATCTTCACCAGCGGGTATAGCGCGGAAGTAATGGGGAAGGGCTTTAGCCAGAGCGACATGGCCTTCCTGTCCAAGCCCTTTCTGCCGCCGCAACTCGCTCAACTGGTGCGCCAGTGTCTGGACGCCACGCCCAAGCAGCCGCACACCCTGCTCCCGGCGTGAGTATTTCCCGGAGGCCGTGCGCCCCTTGTGCCTCCGAACCGTGGCCGTCCGATCGGGCGAGCTGTATTGCGTATGAGATTGGCATTAAGGAACACCGTTGACTCCTGGGCGACCCGAACCGCAGGCGTTCAGGGCTTGCTGCCCTGTGTCGTTGCGTCTTGGCGTCTTGGCGTTGACGGCTGTGACTGAGTGGATTCAGGCTGGGGTTTCCGTGGGGGAGGGGCGAGACGGTTGATTTCAGCCTCGTATTTTTCCGCGTCGGCCTTTTTGTCCAGTTTCTGCGCCAGGGACAAGAGCTTTCTGTCAATGGCGAGCTTATCCGGGTAATCCGGGAACTCGTGCAGCAGCTTCTGGTAATCTTCATAGCCCTCCTGCGTGCGATCCAACGCGGGCAGCTTCTCGGCAAGCGTCAGCCGGAGTCGTATCTGCTGTTGCGGCGAAGGATCAAGCTGGAGCGCCTGCCGATACAGAGAGACGGCGGAGGAGGGTTTGCCCTGCGCGGCGTATAGGTCGCCCAGCTTCTCCGAGAGCACGGCGCTTTGCCGGGTCGTTTCAAGCTGCTCCAGCCAGGCCACCAGTTCAGCCGTTGGTTTGCCGAGCGCCTGGTTGATATCGACCACACGCAGATAGGACCACTCGATCAACTTGCTCTTTCGCAATTCGAGTTCCTGATGGAGCCGGTCGGGATTCTTCCCGAAGGGCCGGTAAAGCGGGTCCCCCACCACCGTTGTCTGCCAGGACAACGCCGGTTGGCTCGCGCAAGCGGCTTCGCCGAAAGTGAATCCAAGCAAGATCAGGCGCGCGGTGAAGACCGCCACATCGGGCGTGAGCGAAAGGTAAGGCTCGGTCACGCACCCCATCGTGATGGTGGTCCCCTTGGCCAGCAGCGGGCCCACCCAGTTTTGAGTCGTGCTGCGCAGCGTCGCGGCGCTGTAGGAATGCAGATGATAGGCGAACGCCCCGGGCATGAATTCCACCGTGGGCTGCGCGAACGGCCCCGAAGCGTTTGCGTCGTACCAGCCGATGTAGATGGCGATGTGGCTCATCGGAAAGCCGGCCGGAAACGTGCCGGGATTCTCGTCCACCACCGTCTCGAAACCCAGGTGCCGGCAGATTTCCGACGCGCCGCGAATCCAGTCGTCCCCCAGTTTGTAACCCGGCTCAGTGGTGTTTCGCAGGTCGAAGTAGGCGCGGCCCCACAACCCGTCCGCTTCGGCCTGGAGCGCCTTATCCACCAGTCCGCGCGCAATGGCAGCCGTGGGGCCGTCGAGCCGCGTGACCAGCAGCACCCCGTTGGTCGGATGAAGCATCGCGCTGTTGGTCGAGGTATAGACCGGGTTTCGCAACGGACCGGCCAGCGGCAGCTTCTCTTCGATCAGCGGCAGCAAGGCCAGTTCGCTGTCCACGGCCGCCTCGTCGCGGCGCATTTCCGGCCGCAGGTTCTCCATTCCCTCCTCTTTAAGATTCGGGTCCTTCTCGATCCGCAGGGGAACCCCGTAGCACAGCAGGGCGTAACGGATTCTGGATTTAACCACTTTCCATTCGACCCGGCCGGGGTGGTTGGTCGTCGCGTGGAGGATGGTCGGGCCGATTTGCCAGAGCTTCTGTTTCTTCAGTTTTTCCGCCAGGGGCTTCTGCAAGGCTTCCCGAAACTCCGCTCGCGACAGGTCTTCATTGGTGGAAAGGGGGAAGCCGTAAATCTGGTTCGTTGGCACGTGGCGCCGCTCGGCGTAGTAATTCGCCACCCCTTTGGACTCCGGCACGCGCGTGTTATAGACGATGATCACCTCGTCACCCGGATTGGCCGCGCGCAAGCAGACCGCTCCGCTGCACAGAACGGCCAGGGCTGACAAGAGTTTCTTCACGTTTGACTTTAACATGGACAGATGCACGCCGGATCGGTTCAAGCCGCCCGACGGTTCACGCATCACGCATCACGCATCACGCCTCACGTTCCACACTCGACCCTAAGCCCATCATAAGCCAGCGCCACTCCCGGCGGAAGCTCTGCTTGCGCCGCGTCGTGATCGTAGTCATGCGTCAGGTGTGTAAAGTAAGTCCGCCCCGCGCCGATGCGCCGCGCCGCCGTCAACGCTTCATCCAGGCACATGTGCGTCGGGTGCGGCTTTGGTCGCAGCGCATCCAGCACGGTCACTTCCACCCCGTGAATCTGGTCCAGGGCCTCCGCCGGCACTTCTTTGCAGTCGCTCATGTACGCCAGCCGCTTCTGGCCCTGCTGAACGAACAGAAACCCCCAGGTCTCCACCGACCCATGCGGCAGCCGCAGGGGTACAACCTCCAAATCGCCGAGCTGGAATGGGCCGTTGATGACGTGAGGCTCGGGGATAAAATAGCCTTTCGGCCACGGCCCGTCATGGGCCTGGAACGCGTACCGGAACACCCGCTTCAGATCGTTCATCGTCGGTTCGTTGGCATAGACCGGCAGCGCCTTGCCGCCGCGCAGATCGCAGAAACGGCGGCAGTCGTCCAGACCCATGATATGATCGGCATGGGAGTGCGTGAACAGCACCGCGTCCAACCAGCCGATCTTCTCGCGCAACATCTGGAGGCGGAATTCCGGCGTGGTATCCACCACCAGCTTGGTTTGCTCCGTCGCCACGTAAATGGACGGTCGCGTGCGATGGTTCTTCGGATTGGCCAGAAACGCCGGCGGATACTCCTTGCCAATGACCGGCACGCCCTGCGAAGTGCCCGAGCCGAGAAAGATAAACGAGAACGCCATCTTAATTTACTTTAGCAAACGCAGGCACCGACAGCAAGCTTGCCGTTGGCCGGCTGAACCGCCAAATTCAGCCCCGGAACTGCGACATGCTGACAACCCTGCGCATCAAGAACCTCGCGCTCGTGGCCGACCTGACGCTCGAGTTGCAGCCCGGCTACAACGTCATCACCGGCGAAACCGGCGCCGGCAAATCCATTCTCATTGGCGCCCTCAACCTCGCCCTGGGCGAGCGCGCCGACCGCACCCTCATCCGCAGCGGCAGCGACGGTTGCTCCGTCGAGGCCGCCTTCGACGTTGCCCGGCTGCGAGCGCCGCTCCCATCGTTTCTGGAGGCAAACGGCCTCGAGCCTTGCGCGGACCACCAGCTTGTCCTGAAGCGTTCCTTCACCAGCGCCGGCACGAACCGCCAGTTCATCAACGGCTCCCCCACGACGTTGGCTATCCTCGCCACCTTGGGCGAGTGGCTGGTGGACATCCACGGCCCGCACGAGCACCAATCGCTCCTGCATCCCGCCCGCCAGCTCGCGATTCTCGACGCCTTTGGCAATCTGGACCGCGACCGCGAGGACTTCGCCGATCTCGTCCGCCGCCGCGCTGCCCTCGAAGCCGAGAAGGCCGCGCTGATTGTGGATGAAAAGACCTATGCCCAGCAGCTCGACCTGCTCCGCTTTCAGGCCGGCGAAATTGACGCCGCCCGCCTCCAGCCGGAAGAAGAAGCGCGCGTCGAGCAGGACTACCGGCGCGCCAGCAACGCCGCCAAACTCCTCCAGCTCAGCCAGGCCGCGCTCGGTTTGTTGAGCGAGAACGAGACCTCCCTTCTCACCCAGGCCGGCATCATTGGCCGCACCTTGCAGGAATTGCAGCGGATAGACGCCTCGACGGCCCCCCTCCAGGCCCTGCACGAGCAAGCCGTCTCCGCCCTGCGCGATTTGCAGGCGGAACTCTCCCATTACTCGGACAAGACCGACCTCGACCCCGCCCGCCTGCAGCAGCTTGAAGAGCGCCTCAACCTCATTCACTCCCTCAAGCGCAAATACGGCGCCACCGTGCCCGAGGTCATAGCCTTCGGCGACGAAGCCAGGCGCAAGCTCCAAAGCCTCGAGCAGCGCCATGCCGAACTGGGCCGCATCAATGCCGAACTCCAGAAGCTCGAAGCCGAACTCTGGCGCGCCGGCCAGGCCCTCTCCGCCAAACGCCGCAAAGTCATCCCCCAACTCAGCAAGGCCGTCAGCCAACAACTCGCCGACCTCGGCTTCAAACAAAGCCGCCTCGACATCGCCCTGACCACGCCGAACGCCCCCGACTCCGCGTCTCACGTTTCACGTTTCACGTTTCACGGCTTGGACACCATCGAATTCCAATTCGCCCCCAACCCCGGCGAGCCGGCCCGCCCCTTGCGCGCCATCGCCTCCTCGGGCGAACTCGCCCGCGTCATGTTGGCCCTGAAAACCGTGCTGGCCGCCGAGGACCAGATTCCCGTGCTCGTATTCGATGAAGTTGATGCCAACATTGGCGGCGAAACCGCCAACGCCGTCGGCGAAAAGATGCGGCAGATTGCGCAGAAACGTCAGGTGCTCTGTATCACCCACCTGCCGCAAGTTGCCGCGCCTGCTTCGGCCCATTACGTCGCCACCAAGCAAACCAAAGCTGGTCGCACCACCTCCGAAATCACCCGGCTCGACCCGAAAGAGCGCGTCACCGAACTGACCCGCATGTTGGGCGGCCAAACCGACGCCGCCCGCAAACATGCCGAGGCCCTGCTGAAGGATTAGCCCGCGGCATTTCGTCGCATTGACTTCCGGCCCGAAAGTGCTTAAATGACTGCATGACGGCAACGCTGGAACAAACACAAGCTGACCTGCTGAAATTGCTGGGCATGGTCCAACAAGGCGAAGAGGTGGTCATCACCAGCCAGGGTCGCCCGGTGGCCAAGCTCACGGGTGTGCCACAGGCCAACCCCTCGCCGAACCGGCAGGCCTGGCTCGCTAGGCTCGCCCAGTTGCGCCAGCGGCTTTCCACCGGCAAGACCGGCCTCACCGTCGAACAGATTCTCGACGAAGACCGCGGCAACTGAGGGCATGAGCTACTGGGACACCTCCACCCTTGGCAAGCTCTACCTCCCGGAGCCTGACTCCGCCGACTTCGCCCAAAAGGCGGCGGTTGACCCAGCCATTGCCACGACCAGGCTCGCCCTTTATGAGATACGGCGCGTTGCATTCCGCAAAGAGAGCGAAGGGTTCATCCAGGCTGGCACAGCCGAAAGCGTCCTGGCTGAGGTGAATCAGGACATCGCCGCTGGCCAAATCCGCATCGTCGAAATGGACGCTCGGGTCGAGGCTGAATTCAACGGCATAATGGCCGCGTGCTATCGCCACACCCCTCCGCTGCCCATCCGCACGCTGGATGCCCTGCACTTGGCATCCGCTCGGGCTGACAACCAAATCGAGTTGGTCGCCACCGATAAACGCCTGCGTGACGCCGCGAAACTTCTCGGCCTCTCCCTATTCCCCCCATAATTCGGCGCAACGGGTATTCCGCTTTCCGTTCCCGCCTCGGTAGGGCGAGCGTCCCCGCGAGCCCAAACTCTGCCGCGAAGTCAGGGCGCGCGTGGACGCTCGCCCTCCCACCGGTGGCTCACCGAACTGGCCCGCATGTTGAGTGGCCAAACCGACGCCGCCCGCAAACACGCCGAGGCCCTGCTGAAGGATTAGACCGCGGCTGTTCTACGCCCCACGCCCGCCCCACCTCAAAAGCCGCAGCGCGGTGTACTTCCGGCAGCGAGGTTCCAAAGTTCAAGGCTGAGAGAGTGCTCGCTCCAGACCCACGGCTCTGCTATGCTAACCCCATGGTGTCGCTAAACTGCCATTTGAAATTCTGAAAGCTCAAAACGTATGATAAATGGACTTTTCAAGTACTTCCCAAACGACGCGGACAAGCTGGAAAGGTTCACCAACGGGGAGGTCTATCTGACGCCGCCGAAGTACTTCAACGATCCGTGGGACTTTAGGATACGAGGTGAGGCGCGCTCCGAAGCAGAGGTGGCAAAGGAGTTGGCTTCACCCTCGCCGATCCAGCTCCAGGACGTGTCAGGGTTTACAAGGTACATCAATAGTGCGCCCGCCCTTGAGGATGAAGCCTGTTGCCTGCAGGATGGATTGAGCAAGGGGGTCGGGCTAATCTGCCTGACGGAGGATCCGCTTAGCAGACTTATGTGGGCGCACTATGGTGGATCCCATAGGGGCTTCGTGGCTGAGTTCGAATACGTTGACGCAGACCCATCAGAGGGTGGCTTCCGACTCCGTAGTGGCCCGTTCGGACCAGCGGCGAAAGTTAAGTACTTGCCGAAGCAACCCCTGTTGAAACGGGACACATCGAACATGGAGGAAGTTTGCCTGACGAAACATGTATGTTGGGAGCCTGAACGCGAATGGCGCGTCATGCGGCCCTTGAACACAGGCGGCCAACACCCCACAAAAGATGGCTTTGTCTTGGCCTGGTTCAGGCCAAACTATCTCCTCCGAGTGATCTTGGGACTCCAGGCCTCTCCGGAGGTTAAATTCCAGTTGAGAGAGATGCTCAACCACAGGGAATTCGACCACGTCCGCAAGGAACAAATGCACATAGACCCCGACTCAAGAGAACTAAAGCCCCGTCCTTGGTCATGGTGAGCCGACGCATCGGCCGCGAGGGCCGGGCGGAAGCGGATTTCGGCGGGTTTCAGGGTCGGGGGGCGGAAAACGCCATTATCCTAGGAAAACCACGAGTTTTAGCCCCAAACGGAGGGTCTTTTGGCACTCGGGAACGGCGATTTTGCCCTCTCGGACGGAGTTCTTGTCGGCTCGGACGGCGTTCCTGACCACGGGTTCACTGGGGATCCGGGCTTCACTCCCCCTTGGTGCCCGGCTTGTTTTGGGGCGCCACCTCCGCTACGTTGGCGGCGTGATTTACGACGCGTCATTGGATGAATTGCTGCACGCGGTCTGGGATGGACAGCGCATCAATCAGGCCGAGGCGCTGCGGCTTTATCATCTGCCGCTCGAAGAGCTTGGTGCGCTGGCCGACCGGCGGCGCCAGATCGCCCGGCGCGCCGCTTACGATGGGCGCGGCAACCAAATCGTCACCTACATCATTGACCGGAACATCAACTACACGAACGTCTGCAACGTCTATTGCAAGTTCTGCGCTTTTTATCGCACGGAGAAGGACGGCGACGCGTATGTCATCACGCTCGATGAGATGGACAAGAAGATCGAGGAGACGGTGGCACTGGGCGGGACGCAGATTCTGCTACAAGGCGGCCATCACCCCAAGCTGACCAAGCAATGGTATCTGGACCTGCTCGCCCACATGAAGGGCAAGTTCCCGCAGATTAACATCCACGGCTTCAGCCCGAGCGAGTTCGTCCACTTCCGCGCGGTGTTTCAGGAGCCGCTGGAGAAGATCATCGCGGATTTCAAAGCTGCCGGGCTGGGGTCCATCCCGGGCGGCGGCGGCGAGATTCTGGTGGACCGCGTGCGCCGGCGTGTTTCGCCGCTCAAAGCGATGAGCGATGACTGGCTGGAGGTCATGGAGGTCGCCCACCGGCTCGGCTTGAACTCATCTGCGACCATGATGTTCGGCCATGTCGAGACCGTCGCCGACCGCATCGAGCACCTCGAACGAGTGCGCGCCCAGCAGGACAAATCGAAGGGGTTCACCGCCTTCATCGCCTGGACCTTCCAGGCCGAGCACACGAAGCTGCGCGCGCCGACCGTCGGGGCGCACGAGTATTTGCGCACGCAGGCCCTGGCGCGCATCTACCTCGACAACTTCCCGAGCGTCCAAAGCTCGTGGGTGACCCAAGGGCAGGAAATCGGCCAGGTCGCCCTCAAGTTCGGCGCCAACGACCTCGGCAGCATTATGATTGAGGAGAACGTCGTCTCCCAGGCCGGCACCACCTTCCGCATGACTGTGGCCGACATGCGCCGGCTCATCTCCGACCTCGGCTACGAAGCCCACCAGCGGGATAATTGGTATCGGCTGCTGAACTGATTTCCCTGTTTTCGCTTGCCGGGCGCGGCGGGTTGCTGAAACAATGCGGCGCGCTTGACGTTTCTGCCAATGCGCGCGGGCGGGGGAATGGCGTCTTCCCTGGCCGGGCCGAGTAATCGCGACGCGCTGGTATTCCCGATGACGAAAGTGTTGCTATTAGGACTGGGCCGCTGGGGTGTCAACCACCTCCGCATCCTCAATGCGATGCCGGTCGAACTCTACGTGGCCGACGTGGATGCAAAGCGGCTGGAACCGGCGCGCAAACTCGGCTTGCCCGATTCGCGCCTCATAACCAATTATAAGGATTGGGTCAGCAAAGTGAACTGTGTGGTAGTGGTCACCCCCGCGCAAACCCATTTCCCGATCTGCCAGGAATTCCTCCAGGCCGGCAAGGACGTGTTCGTGGAGAAGCCCATCACGCTCGTTTCGGACGAGGCGCGGAAGCTGACCGACCTGGCCGCTAAGCACCGGCGCATCCTGCAAGCGGGGCATATCTTCCGGTTTGACCCGGCGTCCCAATGGCTGCGCGACGCGATGCAGGCCGGCCAGTTCGGGCGCGTGCAGATGCTGCGCAGCAACTTCAGCGGCTTCAAGCGCCCGCGCAACGACAGCGGCGTCATGTTCGCCGACGCCATCCACTTCGTGGACCTGTTCAACTACTTCATGGGCAAAACGCCCGTGCGCGTATTAGCCGCCACGCAGGACTTCCTGGGGCGCGGCCTGGAAGACGCCTCCCTGCTCTCGCTGGAATACAAGAACGACGGTGGCGTGACCTGGGCGACCGTGGAGACGAATTACTTTCTGCCAGGCAAATTCCGCGAGGTCACGGTCATCGGCAGTAAACTTAGCGCCGTGTGCGACTACAACGTGGCGCAATACAAGATCAAGACCTTCGCCAACCGCCACGTCAAAGAGGGTAACGATTTCAAGGCCATCGAAGGAACGCTCCACCAGGTGGAAAGCCCGCCCGAGGAACCGCTGCTGGCGGAGCTGCGCGCGTTTGCGGACTCCGTCCAGACGCGCAAAGCGCCGCGCGCCGACGGTTCGGCTGGTGTTGACTCCGTCCGCGTCCTCGAAGCCGCCCTGGAGTCCGCCAAGACTGGGCGGACGGTTGAAGTGAGATGATCTCCAGGATTCGCGTAATTCGCGGGTCACCCCTTTGACCCATTATGCAGAAAATCCCGCTATCGAAATGTTTCGTGAACCCGGAAGTCGAGGAGGCCGCCCTCCGCGCCCTCCGCTCCGGGCAATACATTCTGGGCAAGGAATCGCAGGCCTTTGAGGCCGAGCTGGCCGCTTACACCGGCACCAAGCAATGCGTCCTTGGCTCTTCCTGGACGCTCAGCGTTTATCTGCTGCACCAGCTTCAAGGGGTCGGGCCTGGCGACGAAATCATCGTTCCCAGCCACACGGCCTTTCCCACCATGGAACCGCTCATCCATCTGGGCGCCCGGCCGGTGTTCGTCGATGTCGATGACACCTATGTGATGGACCTCGACCAGGTCGAAGCTGCCATCACCCCGCGCACGGTCGGCATCATTCCCGTCTATCTCTACGGCCATCCCGTCGATCTGGACCGGCTGATGGCGATGGCCGCCAAGCATCATCTGTGGGTGATCGAAGACTGCGCCCAGTCGCAAGGCGCCAAATACAAGGGCAAGACCGTCGGCAGCATCGGCGACTTCGGGGCGTTCAGCTTCTTCCCGTCCAAGAACCTCACTGTTCTCGGCGACGGCGGTTGCATCACCACCCACAACACCCAAATAGCCGACCGGCTCCGCATGTTGCGCAACCACGGCCGCCAGGCCAAATACGACCACGAGTTCCCGGGCTACAACGTCCGGTTCAACGAAATCAACGCTGCCATTGGCCGCGTAATGCTCAAGCATCTCGACGGCTTTAACGACCACCGGCGCAACATTGCCGCTCGCTACAACGAGCGCCTCAAAGGCATCGTCCAGACCCCCCCCGAGCGCGAGTGGGCCAGGGCCGTCTATCACATGTACGTCGTCCGCTGCGAGCGCCGCGACGACCTGCAGAAGTTCCTGAAAGAGCGCAACATCGAGACCGGCATTCATTATCCGAGGCCGAGTCATCTCCAGCCGGCGGTGACGGGCCTGTTCCCCTTCATCCCCAGGCTTCCGCGCACCGAGCAAATAGTGAAAGAGATTCTGTCGCTGCCGATTCACAGCGAGATGGGTCTCGATGCCGCCGATCAAGTCTGCGACGCGATCGCCGGCTTTTACGGGAAGAACCGATGACTACCATCCCGACTCTCAGCCTCGTCATTCCTTGCTTCAACGAGCAGGACAACCTGCGCCCGCTGATTGCCGCGATTCGCGCGACGACTGACCCGCTCAAGCTGTCCTACGAAATCGTCATCACCGACGACTGCAGCCAGGACAAGTCCTGGGAGATTCTCAAGGAACTGGCTGCGAGCGACCCGCGGATTCGCGCCCAGCGCTTCGCCTTCAACTGCGGCGAATCAGCGGCCATTTGGGCCGGCTTGAAAGTCGCGCGCGGCCAGTATCTGCTCACGCTCGACGCCGACTTGCAAAACGACCCCGAGGACCTGCCTAAGTTTCTGGAGCCGCTCAAGCACTTCGATTGTGTCTGCGGCACGCGGGTCGCGACGCGCGGCCAGGGCGACAACTTCATTCGGGTCGCGTCGTCGCGCATTGCCAACTGGGTGCGGAACAAGCTTTCCGACGAAAACATCAGCGACGCCGGCTGCACCTACCGCGCCTTCAAGCGCGAGTGCATTGAGAACCTGAAGTTCTTCAATGGCATGCACCGCTTCCTGCCGACGTTGTTCAAGATCGAAGGCTTCACCGTCACCGAGATTGCCGTCACTCATCATCCGCGCTTCGCCGGCCAAGGCCATTACGGCGTTTGGAACCGGTTGTTCGCTTCCTTCTACGACTTGCTCGCCGTGCGTTGGATGAAGAAGCGGATGTTCCGCTACCAGGTCGCGGAACGGGTGAACTGACATCACCGGTTGGCGCCGAACACGTTGTCGAGGATGACTTCCTTGGTCTTCCAGAGCAGCGCCATGGTCATAGCCAGGGGCAGCAGGACCAGCAGAATGAGAAACCACAGGCTGCCCCGTTCCATCATGCCCGCCACCGCGGCCAGCCAGAGCGGCAGCCCGGGAAACTGACCGAGCCCGACGTAAAGCAACGCGAGCACGAACATCGCGAACAGCAGGTTGAGGTTCAAGGTGGTGAATTGTTTGGTCTCCAGGCGCAGCGCTTCGTCGGGCAGCATGGCCCCGAGACGCCGCAACACCAGGTTTAGACTCCCCAGGAACAGCAGGGCGGACAGCGCCAGCACCATCACCATAGCCAGGAAAAACGTGTTGGCGGGGACTTTGTTCCACCAAAACAGAAAGGGGCTTAGGCCGAAGTTGATCAGGCTGAAGAGCCGGGCGCGGTCGAGCGCGGCGCGCCACACCCGCTCCTGCTTTTGGAAATCGCCCAGTTGCCACAAGCCGTACGCCAGCAGGCCGGTCGTCACCAGCGGCGGCACGACGCCGAACGGTTTCAGCGAGTCAGCCTTGGCCGTGTGGAAGCACACGATCAGCGCGATGGGGAGTCCCCAGAACAACGCCGAGAGCCCGCGCACCAGCCGGCCGAGCGACCGCAACAGTTCAGCGTTGGGAGCAGGGTCAGGCATGCTTCAGTTGGATCGGGCAAAGCAGCTAGAAACTCAGGTAGGTGTATTCCTTCAGCCCGCGTTCGTAATCGTCCAGCAGGCGCATGGCTTCGGAGGGTTTCATGCGGTCGGATTTGATGGCCTCGTCGATCTGCGCCTTCATCTGCCGCTTCAACTCGTTCTCGTCGTACTGGACCGAGGCGAGGCACTGGACGATCGTGCTGCCCTCGATAATTTCTTCGACGTAGTAGCCGGCGGGCTCGTCGGGCTCCAGAAAGACATGGACTTCGTTGACGCGGCCGAACAGATTGTGCAAGTCGCCCATGATATCCTGATACGCGCCCATCAGGAAGAAGCCGAGATAGTAGGGCTCCGGCTGGCCGTTGCCGTTGGTGTTGAGCCGGTGGAGCGGCAGCGTGTCGCGCACGTCGCGGAGGTCGATGAACTTGTTGACCTGGCCGTCGGAATCGCAGGTGATATCGACCAGCGTGGCTTCGCGCGTGGGGCGTTCGTTGAGGCGGCTGACCGGCATGATCGGGAACAACTGGTCAAGCGCCCAGTGATCGAGCAGTGACTGGAACACCGAGAAGTTGCAGAGATACTGGTCGCCGAGGCTGTCTTCGAGCTTGCGGATTTCTTCCGGCACGTAGGCCTGGCCTTTGAAGCTTTCGACCACTTCCCGGCTGATGGCCCAATAAAGATCCTCGATCTTGGCCTTCTCCGGCAAATCCATCATGCCCAGCGTAAACATGTGCTGCGCGTCTTCCTTCCGCTCCAGCGCGTCGTGATAGGCCTCCAGCTTGTTCAACTTGAGCAGATTCTTCCGGATGTCGATCAGTTCCTTCACCAGCGGAGGTTCGTTCTCGCCGTATTGGGCGCGTTCGGCCAGCCGGCTTTTTTCGATCGCGCCGAAGACCTCCACAATCAAGACGCTGTGATGGGCGACAATCGCCCGGCCGCTCTCGCTGATAATGTCCGGGTGCGGCACCTTCTCCGCGTTGCAGACATCGGCGACGTAATAAATGATGTCGTTGGCGTATTCCTGAAGCGTGTAATTGGTGGAACTGTCGAAGGCAGACCGGCTGCCGTCGTAATCCACGCCCAGGCCGCCGCCGACGTCGAGGAATTCGATCTGAAACCCCATCTTGGAGAGCTTGGCGTAAAGCCGCGAAGCTTCCTGGACCGCCTTCTTGACGACGAGAATGTCCGGCACCTGCGAGCCGATATGGAAATGCAGCAGTTTGAAGCAGTGCGCCAGGTTTTCCGCCTTGAGCATTTCGGTGGCCGCCAGCAACTCGGCCGTGCTCAAACCGAACTTGGCGTTTTCACCGGCGCTCTCCGCCCATTTGCCGGTGCTTCGGCTCAGGAGGCGCGCGCGGATGCCGATGAGGGGTTCCACGCCGAATTGCCTGGACCGCGTGATGATCTGGCGCAGCTCTTCGAGCTTCTCGACGACCAGAATCACCTTCTTGTTCAGTTTGGTGCCGAGCAGCGCCATGCGAATGAAATTGGCGTCCTTGTAACCGTTGCAGACAATCAGGCTGCCAAGCTGGTTTTGCAGCGCCAGGCCGGCGAACAACTCCGGCTTGCTGCCGACTTCCAGGCCGAATTCGAAGGGCTTGCCCGCATCCAGAATCTCTTCCACCACCTCGCGCAACTGGTTTACTTTGATCGGGAATACGCCGCGATATTTGCCCTGATAGTTGAACTCAGCTATGGAATTGCGAAACGCCAGGTTAATGGACTCCACCCGGTGGCGCAGAATATCCTGGAATCGAATCAGCAGGGGAAACTTCAGCCCGCGCGCCTTTGCCTCTTCAATGACGTCGGTCAGGTCCACCGATGCGCCGGCATCGCGCAACGGTTTGGCCACGACGTGCCCGGTCTCGTTGATGTCAAAGTATTCCGCGCCCCAACGATGAATGTGGTACAGATTGCGAGCGGCCTGGATGTCCCAGGGCTCGTTGCCATCGGTCGAGTTGCTCGTTTCCATCACTTCAGAACGATGCGCACTATAGAATGCTGCCGGTGGAATTCAATAGGCGTATTTAAAATAGTTTGCGCCTCCAGGCACCACGCCTCACGGCTCATGTTTCACGTTTCACGCCTCACTTCCCCCTTTGCAGACGCACCAGGTTTTGTTTTGATCGGCTCATGTCAAACGTCTCCCTGGCGGTGATTGTCCGCTACTGTGACCGGTTGCTGCGCACAGCCAAGGTTCAGGATTACGACCGTGCTGCCAACGGCCTGCAGGTCGAGAATCGCGGCTCGGTTACCCGGATCGCGGCGGCGGTGGATGCGAGTCTGGCGACTGTCCGGCTGGCGGCGGCGGGCAAAGCGGACTTGCTGTTGGCGCATCACGGGCTCTTTTGGGCACCCGCGCACCCGTGGACGGGCAAACGCTACGAGTTAATGCGCTGCCTGCTGGAGCACAACCTGGCGGTTTACAGTTCCCATCTGCCGCTGGATGCCCATCCCCGCCTGGGCAACAACGCCCAGCTCTGCGCCACGCTCGGGCTAAAGAAGCTACGCCCCTTTTTCTTTGACCACAGCTTGTTCCTTGGCTTTCGGGCTAACACCAGCATCTCACGTGCGGACCTGGCCGGGCGTCTGCAGCGCGCCACGGGGGTGAAGCCGCGAGTGATTCCGGCTGGCCCAAAAATCTGCCGCCGCATTGGGGTCGTGAGCGGTGGCGCAGGCGGCGATTTGCAGAAGGCGGCGGATGAGCTAGTGGACACATTCATCACGGGCGAAGGGCCGCATTGGACTTATGCCGTGGCTGAGGAACGGGGTTTAAACGTCCTTTACGGCGGGCATTACGCGACCGAGACCTTCGGCGTGAAGGCTCTGGCAGCCCATCTCTCCGCCCGGTTCAAAGTGCCGTGGACCTTCCTGGACCATCCCACGGGCTTATAGCCTGGATAATTGCCAGCCGCGAGCCCTGCTACCCGCCTTTGGCCGGTCGTTTCGCGAGGAGCCGCCGGCCCTCGTTTGCGACCATGCCGAGAAAGCGAAACAGCCGCCGCAACGCCTTCGTCTCCGGCCAGGCCAACAGGGCTTCGCGCGCCAGCCTCTCCGCCTCGTCGCCCCGGCCCAGCGCCCGCAGGCATTGAATCTTCATGTCCTGCGCCGCCCTCATTCTCATATCCGCCATCTGTGTCGCTTCCACATACTTCAGCGCCTCCGCGTAATTCTCCTTCGTAATATAATCCTGTGCGATCGACAGCAAGCGGACCACCGCCATCACCTCCTGTTTCAAGTAAAGCGGATTGAAACGGTTCCGGTCTTCCGGCGACAAAGCGCTATGCCGTTCCTCCTGGAACACCGCGTAAAGATCCGAAAAGGCATCCTCCCCATCCTTCTTAAGCTGCGAGAACTCCTTCTCCATCTCCTCCAGTGCGTGCTGGCGAGCCGCCTCGTCATGCGGAAACATCGCCCCAATCAGCTCCCTGGCGCAATCCCTTCGTTCCACGAGCAGGAGCTGGAAGAATCGGACCCAGAACGGCACGCAGCGCATGCGCTGCGTCTTGCCTTTGCTGCCGCCGATGGGGTTGATGACGATCGGGATTTTGATGTAGCGCCCGGCCATCTGGGCGATCTCCTCCACCCACTTGTCATCAAACCAGAACGCGAAAATGCCGGGGAAAACTCTCTCATAGCCCAGTGTCTTCAAAAATCCCCAGCCGATGAACGGGTAAGTCGCTTGATTGCCCGTGTTCGGGTCGTGCGCAAACGCCAGCAACACCCCGTCGGGGTAGGCCCCGAACGCTTGGCGCACGACTTCATCCCACCCGGGTGTGTCGAACCGGGCGTCGTCGCACGAAATCATATAAATTGCCGCCGTGCGGCCCGAGACCTTCCACAGTGCTTGGTGGGCCTGCCCTAAGGCCGACGGCCGCGGGCCAGTTTGCCAGTGAACCGCCAGCCCTGGCGCTGCAAACTTTCCCCCCCGGATCGCCTCTTGCGTAATCTCGTCGTCATCATCGACATAAATCCAGACCGCGGTTTTGTCTTTCCGGACGGTGTTCGCTTGCAGCGTCGAGATCTCCTCCGCCAGCATCCCCGGCCGCTCGCGTGTGGCCATCAGAATGCAAATTTCACCGCTGCTGACCCCGGCCTCTTTCGGATCCTGCATGGTGTGGTTCGGGTTGTTCATTGCGCAGCAGATTAAATTCCGCCGGCGCTGAGTCAACCCGTTTCCCACGCCCGTTGCCCACGCCCCAAATCCACTCGCAAAATTGCTTGCGCGAAAAAAGCCTGCCCCAGAGGGGCACGCAACCCGCCACGCGCTGACCGCATCCGTGATTCCAGCGGCCACTCCGGCCGCATCCCGTCTTATCCGGCCTGGCCGCGCACGAACTCCCTCACGGTATCCACAGTCTTTGCAATGGGAAACAGACGCCGGATTTTTTCATTGCTCGCCTCCACGATCCGGGGTGCCGCCTCGGCTGGCAAGGCCGTGCAATTCAACTCCCGTCCGGCCAGCCGTGCGATCTCTCGCATCGAGATCAAGCCGTCCCCGCACACGTTGAAGGTCTCCCCCTCCGTGCCGCGTTCAATCAAGGCCCAGGCCACCCGCGCCACCGCGTCAGTCAGCATGAACTGATACCGGGAGTCCGGATGGATGCGCAGCGAGTTTCCGTGGAGAATATCGTACACGGGATTCTTGCGCAGGCCAGGCCCGACCATTCCCGCCAGTCGCAGGATGACCCAACGCGGCGCATAATGGCGCACGAGCTGCTCCGCCAGAAGCTTGTGCATCCCGTACCGCGAAACCCCGCCCGGATCAATCCGGGAGTCTTCACGGGTTGCCGCCGGCGACGTCAGATCGCTGTAAACATCCACGCTCGAAATGTGCACCTGTAGCTCTCCCGTGAACCGCAGCACGCTCTTGAGTCGGTGCGTGACCGAGGACTCAAACTCGCTCAGGGGATCTTGGTCCGCGAGAAACTTCTTCGCGTTGCACGCCGCCTCAATGACCACGTCGCTATGCATTGCCGGCAGGGCTTCGAAGTTCTGGCGCGTGACGCAAATAAGCTCAACGTCCGGCCGCTCGGCCAGCAACCGCACGAAGGACGACCCGACAAATCCGTTGGCTCCAACGACGGTGACCCGCATCGCCCGCCTCCTATAGACGCAAACCGGCGGGCCGGCTCAAGTACCACTCGATTGTCTTCTTGAGTCCCTCGCGCAGGCCGGTGCGACACTCATAGCCCAGCAGTTGCTTCATGCGCGTGGCATCAAACCCTTTGTACAACTGGCCGTCGGGTTTCGAGGTGTCCCAAACCACCGCCCCTTTGTAACCCGCCAGTTCCGCGACCATCTCCGTCAGTTCCTTGATGCTCACGGTCGTGCCCAGTGAAAGATTGATGATGTCGCTGCCGTTATAGTTCGCCGCGGCCTCGAGGACCGCCTCGCACGCGTCAGCAACGTAAACGAAATCCCGGGTGGGCCGTCCCGTGCCCCAGGCCACTACCTCCGTTTTGTTGGCCGCCTTCGCCTCCAGAAACTTGCGGATGAGCGCCGGAATCACATGCGCGCTGTTGAGGTCGAAATTGTCATACGGACCGTAAATATTGCCGGGCACCAGAACGATCGCGTTAAAGCCCCGCTGCCGCCGGTAGGACTCGGCCAGGATCACGCTCATCGCCTTGGCCAGCGAGTAGGACGCGCTTTCCGCTTGCGGCATGCCGTTGAACAGCTCCGTTTCTTTGATCGGGCTTGGCGCGTTCGCCGGATAGCTGCATCCCCCTATCAACGTGATGTACTTTTCAACCCCCGCCCGCCAGCTCTCATGCAGCACCATCGTGCCCATCATCAGGTTCTCGTAGCAGAACTCCGCCGGCCGTGCTCGGCTGGCGCCAATCCCACCGATCAACCCGGCCAGATGGAACACCACGTTCGGCTTCAACTCCGCGAACATCCGCCGAACCTCCACCTGCTCGACCAAGTCGTAATCCCTCCGCGTGGGCGTCAATAACTCGCATCCGCCCCTTCTTAGCATCGGCACCAGGTTGGAGCCCACAAACCCGCTGGCGCCCGTGACCAGAACCCGGCGCCCGGCCGCAAACCCCGCCGCCGCGGCCCGTGGCTTGGAATGGGACATCTCGCTCATGCTTTGGGCTTCATTATGTAACCGGAACTGTCTCAACTTCCACCGCGGCTGGCAAGCAGATGATGAAGCCCGAACCGGTTGTACAATTCCTTCTTGTACCTCACGCTGAACCCAAGGCCCCGCAACCTTTGCGTCAGCGTGCGCACGTTGTTTTTCCCGCCCAAATCATGCACCTCAAAGGTCAAGTGCCGTATGCGCGGCAACAGCTCGGGCGTGATCTGATTGACGATCCCATACTCCCCCCCCTCACAGTCTGCCTTGATCAGGTGGATCCTCTCCTTCGGATAGGCCGCCAGGGCCGAACGCAAGCTCACCGACTGGACCCGCAACAATTGCGTGAAGGCGCGTGGATCGGCGGCCATGCTGTGCGCCAGGTGGCTGGCCACACTCGAATTCGGATCAACCGCAAATTCAACGAACCCGTCTTGTTCGGTCACCGCTGCCGGCACAACCACCGCCTTCGCCACCCGGTTGGCTTCCAGATTCTTCTTCAGGAACTGCCCAGTCTCCGGCAAGGGTTCGAAGCAAAGCATCTTCCCCTTGTGGAGCCTCGACAGCACCACGCTGGCCGTCCCCACGTGAGCCCCAATGTCCAGCACGAGCGCCCCCGCCGAATCGGAGAAGTCCACCTCCTCGAGCTGATAACAGTCGTAATCAACAATCTCGGCAATGGTGTCGTAGATCGGGCTGGTGTGGTCGCAGGTCAGGCTCAGACGCTCCCCCTTGAACTCGAATTCGATGGTCTGCTGCTTGATGCTCGGGGCGGGTTTAAACTCATAGCCCGGATCCATACGAAGAACTTTCCGGACGGTGTTATGGAGGTAGGGCTTGATCGCCCCTTTGAACTTGTTAAATGCGGCGTCCATTTGGCGGTTGGAATTAGGTCAAAACGGTGAGTGTTTCGGGAGTGGATAATCTGAGAGTTTGGCGGCCAGTTCCTGCCGAAAGAAGTGGGTGGTTTGTGAGGCGCGCGCGCAACAACCCCAAAAGCCCCAGCAACCTATCCAACCAGGCCCCCGGTGGCGAGCAAAATGGCAATCTCACCTCTCTTGATCTCAGGTTGAGCAGGGGCATCAAAGCTCCGATTATTCATAGGGGGCCTACTTTATTCGATCTTTTGCTGGAAGTCAATAAGGCCCGCGGTGATGCCCTTGCGCTTCATCGCAGTGCCCGAACCTTGAACCCTGCACACAGATGAAGTCGGGGTTCAACGCAGGCGGAAGCCGCCGAGGAAGATAACCTCGGCCAGGGTGACAATCAGGAAGACGGCACTGACGACGGCGTTGAGGCGGAAGAAGGCAAGGTTGATCCAGTTGAGGCTGCGGCGGCGGGCAATCCAATGCTCCAACACGAGGCAGGCCACGATGATGAACCAGCCGACGAGGTAGGCGATGCGGAATTGGCAGAGCAGCCCAAAGGCCAGCAGGAGTCCGCACATCAGCATGTGCGCCAGAAAGGCCGCTTGAAGGGAGTTCCTTGGTCCCCAGGCGACGACCAGCGAGTGCAGGCCGTGCGCGCGGTCGAAGTCATAGTCCTGGAGCGAGTAGATGATGTCGAAACCGACGAGCCAGAGCACCACCACCGCCGCCAGCAAGATCATCTGGACGATTTCCCATCCGGAGACGTTCATTCCCTTGACCGCCAGCCACGCGCCAACAGGCGCCAGGGCCAGGGCGAGGCCCAAGAAGACATGTGTGTAATCAGTGAAGCGCTTGGTCAAGGAATAAAAGCAGATGACGACCAGCGCGACCGGAGAAAGGTGAAAGCAGAGGGGATTGAGGAGAAAGCTAACACCGACCAGTCCGGCGCCCGACAAGGCGCAGAGGGTCACGGCACCGGGCAGGCTGATTTGACCGGTGGGCAGGTGGCGCCCGGCGGTCCGCGGGTTCAGCGCGTCGAATTTGCGGTCCACGATGCGGTTGAAGGCCATCGCGCAGGTGCGGGCGCAAACCATCGCGGCCAAAACGAGGCCAAAGGTGCGCCAGCCGGGCCAGCCGCGGTTGGCGCGAGCCGCCACGGCCATGGCCGCCAAGGCGAACGGGAGGGCGAAGGCCGTGTGGGAGAACCTGACGAAGGAAGCCCACCTGCGTAATGCGGCGAAAAGCGAGGATAGAGGATGGAGGATCGAGGACGGCATCAGGCGTTTCTCCATCATCTATCCTCCATCCTCGCCTTCATTCCCGCTCCTCTTTCCACCGCGCCACCAGCTTGTGCGCAACCCCAAGGTGATCGAGGACGCGGGCGACGACAGTGTCCACGACCTGTTCGACATTCTGCGGGCGGGTGTAGAAGGAGGGGTTGGCCGGGAGGATCGTCGCGCCCGCTTGGATCAGGAGCTCGAAGTTCTTCACGTGGATCAGGTTGAGTGGTGTCTCGCGCGGGACCAGGATGAGCCGCTTGCGTTCCTTCAACACGACGTCGGCCGCGCGCAGGAGAAGGTCGTCGCTGTAGCCGTGCGCGATCCGGCCCAGGGTCCCCATGCTGCAAGGGATAATGACCATCGCGTCGGGGGCATTGGAGCCGCTGGCGAAGGGGGCGTTCATGCTCTTGAGATTGTGCGACACGGCCCCGACGGGCAGGCGCAAGCCGCCGGGCAGTTCCTCGGCGATAACCGCCGGGGCGTAACGGCTGAGCACGACGTGAATCTGGTGCTGGCCGGGATCGAGATTGCCGAGCAGGCGCTGGGCGTAGAGCGAGCCGCTGGCTCCGGTGATGGCGACAAGTATTCTCAAGGGCAACGAATGGTTCAACCGTGGTTCAACCGTAAACGGGCAAACTATGGCCACGGTCGGCCCATTGGGCAAGCGGGTTTCCGAGCCGGTCCGAGCCGGCGCCGAATCGGCTTGAGTCGAATCGCCGCCAGCGCACAATGCCCGCGTGTCAGATTCAGGAAATGCATGGGTCTGCCTGCTGGTAGTTCTCCTGGCGGGCTGCGCGACAAGTCCGCCCGGGGATGGAGCGCGAGTCCCGGATTGGCAAAGGGAGGACGTGGTGACCGCGCCGGTTGCGCCGGTCGCACCGGCTCCTGCGCCAGTTCCCGCTCCCGCGCCGCCGTCTGCTCCCGCCAATCAGCCTGCTGAGACCTGGATTCCGCTGAGCCGTTGGTGCCAGGCAAATGGGTTGGCCGCGCCGTGCCCGGTGACGGTCGCGGGTTTGGCGGCTTACGCGCTGAGTACGCCGGGCGGGGCTATCCTGTTACGTCCAGGCAGCCGGGTGACGCATTGGGACGGGCTGGAAGTCCGGTTGGGGTTCGCGCCGCAGATGATGAACGGGCAGCCATGCATTCACACGCTCGACCTGAAGAAAACCCTGGAGCCACTGCTCGAGGGCGCGTTCCTGAGCTGCCTCAAGACCAATCCGACGATTGTCATTGATCCGGGCCACGGCGGCCACGATCCCGGCACGAAGGGCGTTCTGGACTACCGGGGCGAAAAGGACTTCACGCTCGACTGGGCGCGGCGGCTGGGTTTGTTGCTCGCCGCCAACGGGTGGCAGGTGTTTCTGACCCGTAATAGTGACATCGACCTGTCGCTCGCGAACCGCATCGCCTTTGCCGAAGCGCACAAGGCGGATGTATTCCTGAGTTTGCATTTCAATTCCGCCGCGCCCAACGATCAGCAGGCTGGGCTGGAAACCTACTGCCTTACGCCGACCGGCATGCCTTCCAGCGTAACCCGGGGGTTCAGTGACGACCCAACACTGGCTTTTCCGAACAACGCCTTCGACGCGCAGAATCTGCAGCTTGCCTTGCATGTGCATCGCGCCCTGTTGCAGGTCAACGGCCGGCTTGATCGGGGCGTGCGCCGGGCCAGATACCTCGGTGTGCTGCGCGGGCAGAACCGTCCGGCGATCCTGGTCGAGGGCGGCTACCTGTCCAATCCCTGCGAAGCCCGGCGGATTGCTGATCCGGCGTATCGCCAGATGCTGGCGGAAGCGGTGGCGAAGGCGCTCGCCGAGAAGTCCGAATTCAGGAGCCAGGAGCCGGGAGCCGAAAGCCAGAGGGCAGAGATCGGGACTCAGAGACCAGAAGTCATATCCACAAATGCCTTGCGCCCTTGAGCACGCAACACGCATCACGCATCGCGCATCACGGAGCACGCCTCACGCATCACGTCGTGGTGACGGGCGGCGCCGGTTTCATCGGGTCGCACCTGGTCGAGCGGTTGTTGGCCGACGGCAAATCCGTAGCCGTCATTGACGACCTGTCCACCGGCAGACTGGAGAATCTGCGGGCCGTGCGCGCGCATCCCGAGTTGCACGTGATTGAATCCAGGATTTCGACCTGCCGGGAGCTGGCTCAACTGGTCGCGAACGCGGAATCCATCTATCACCTGGCGGCGGCGGTCGGCGTCGAATTGGTCGTGCGGTCCCCGATTCACGTGCTGGAAACGAATTTGCACGAGACCGAGGTTTTGCTGGAAGCGGCGGCGGAGCAGCGCGTGCCGGTACTGCTGACCTCAACCTCCGAGGTGTATGGCAAGAGCCAAAAGGAGGCGTTTGATGAGGAAGACGACTTGCTGATCGGCCCGCCGCACCAGGCGCGGTGGAGCTATGCCTGCTCCAAGTTAATGGATGAGTTTCTGGCGCTGGCCTACGCGAAGGAACGGGCGCTGCCGGTGGTCGTCGCCCGCGTATTCAACACGGTGGGCCCGCGGCAGACGGGGCAGTACGGCATGGTGTTGCCCCGGTTTATCGCGGCGGCCAGGAGCGGGCAACCGCTGAGAGTGTATGGCGATGGCCAGCAGACGCGCTGCTTCTGTTATGTGCGCGACACGGTCGAAGCGCTGGTGCGCTTGCAAGGCTGCCCGGCGGCGCGGGGACAGGTGTTCAACGTGGGCGGCACGGAGGAAATCAACATGCGGGACCTGGCCGGCAAGGTGATTGCAATCCTGGGCTCGAAGTCGGCTATCGAGTCTGTCCCTTATAGCCAGGCCTACGAACCCGGCTTCGACGACATGCGCCGCCGCAAGCCGGTGGTGGAGAAATTGGCGGCCGCCGTTGGCTTTCGCCCGCGCACCGGCTTGCAGACCATCATTGAACTGACGGCAGCGATGGTTTGAAGGGAAACCAGCAACAAAAAAGGCATCCTTCCGGATGCCTTTTCGGTTTGCTCAGAAGAGCTAAATCATTGCGGAATTAACGGGTCGATCATGGAGGCGTCGAGCCTGTCTGGCCGGCGTAGCCAGCAAACTGGAGGCGATTCTCACCAGTGACGAAACTGCCCACGGCACCGTGCGACGTGTCACCGGAGTTATTAAACGCATTTTGCAGGGAACTGCGGCTGAACCCCTGGACACTGCCGTCGGCGAGCCCCACGTTGCCCTGTTGCTGATGCTGCGAACTGTTGCACCACGCAGGCGTCGGGCTCACAGTGGTGTTCGTCCCAAACATCTTGCAACCGACATAGCGAAGCGTCGGGGCAGTGGCCCCGCCGGTGCCTGTGCCGGCACCCATGCCATGATCGCCGTCCAGGAACATCTGCGGCATCGTTTCCACGGCATCTACGCCCACGAAATAGCTAATGTTGCTGTTGCTGTTAAACGGGATTTGGGCGGCTGTACCCCCGGTCACCGTCGTGGCAAAGGTGCTGGCGGCATAAACAGCTGAGCCGTCCATTTCCGACGGGCAATACAGAATCTTCGGCGTGCTCAACTCGTTGGACATAACCGCGAACATGTACCAAGTGTCCGCCATCACACCCACGTCCGCCATGGCGCCACCTTGATCGGCCGAGGCCACGCCTCCAATGCCGCCGGGCAGGCCCATCGGGTTCACCCCGTTGTTGTCCAGGGCCCAGGTCCGGAACGACAAGCCGACCTGTTTGAGGTTGTTGGTACAACTGATGCGTTGCGCTTTGGCTTTGGCGCGGGCCAAGGCGGGCAGCAACAGAGCCGCCAAAATGGCGATGATGGCAATAACGACTAACAACTCGATAAGAGTGAAAGCCACGATCTTTTTGCGTTGGTTTTTCATAAACTTTATTGGTTTCTATTTTGGTTTTGGCAAACAGACCGCGAACTTTACCAGAGCCGTCCACGCTGTCAACCCGATTTGACTTCCTCTTAAGCAAAGACGGTGCCAGACCGCTCTTTTAGCGAAAACCTAAGGAAAACGCGTAGGCCACCGGCGTGATGCGCGAGATTTTCACGCATTTTGCGTGAACCTCACGCATCCCGCCCGGCAGCGTGATCACCGAAGGCCCCCTCGTTGTCAGAGCAAACGGTCTGCTGGAACGGCCAAACGGTCTGCCCCTCTCGCCATCTCGCCGATGCCTGCGTTAGCCGGGCAGTCTCATAGTGTGTAGCCGCCGACGGCAGTCGGCGCTGATTCTCAGTCCCGAAAGATGGCGCCGACTGCCGTCGGCGGCTACACCCTGCAGGCAGTTTGTGCGAGGTATGAGAATTCCGGGTTAGGCAACCACCGCTTTCTCCGGCCGGAGTTTTCCTCGCAGTCTGCCGCGAGATTCAACTTGTCATGGAAGAACCGGCTGCGGCAGGCTGACTCCGACCGGACATGAACAACTCGATGCGCGAGGCGACAGCGACAAGGACGCAGCGGTCCAACGACTCCCAGCGGGAACGGACCGCGCTCCTCGCCGGGGTCTTGCTCTTTGGGCTTGTTCTTGGGGCGTTCCTGCCCGTCCTCTCCAACGGGTTCGTCGGCTTCGACGATCCGGACTACGTCACTGAAAACGACCACGCGCAGGCAGGGCTGACCTGGGAGAGCGTGCAATGGGCGTTCCGCAGCGCAGAAGCCGCCAACTGGCACCCGCTGACTCGGCTCTCTCACATGCTGGATTGCGAACTCTTCGGCCTGGCGCCCTGGGGGCACCATCTGACCAGCCTCCTGCTTCATGCGGTGAATGCCACGCTGCTCTTTGTGGTCCTGAGGTATATGACCGGCGCGACGTGGCGGAGTTTTGCCGTCGCCATGCTGTTCGGCGTGCATCCGCTGCGCGTGGAATCGGTGGCCTGGATCGCGGAGCGCAAGGATGTGTTAAGCACCACCTTCTGGATGCTCACGCTGTGGGCCTACGCGAGATACGCGCGGGAGCAGTGCGAAGCCGGAACTGAGGGATTCGGAATCCGGCCCGCGGGAGCAGGGGCCAGAAGTCAGAATCCCGCATCACCCCTCAGGCATCACGCTTCCCGTTACTATCTTCTCTCGCTGTTCTGGTTCGCTCTGGGCCTGATGTCCAAACCCATGCTGGTGACGCTTCCCTGCGGGTTGTTGCTGCTCGATTACTGGCCCTTGGGCCGGCTCCGGCTTGAGACCGCGCGGGGGCTGGTGGCGGAGAAGCTTCCCTTACCGCGCGGGGGCTGGTGGCGGAGAAGCTTCCCTTTTTTCTGGCGGCGGCAGCCGTCAGCGGCGTGACGTTCGTGGTTCAGAAGCGGGGTGGAGCCGTGATCGGCAGCTTGCCTCTCACAGATCGCGTCGCTAGCGCCGTTATTTCCTATTGCCGCTATCTTGGGAAGCTGTTCTGGCCGGTGGATTTGGCCGCCTTCTATCCGGGGGTTGATCACTGGCCGATGGCCGCAGTGGTGGCGGCGGGTTTGTTGCTGCTGGTCCTCTCGGTCGCGGCGATTGTGTTGCGACACGGGCATCCCTATGCGCTGACCGGCTGGTTATGGTTTCTCGGGACGCTTGTGCCCGTCATCGGCCTGGTTCAGGTGGGGCTGCAGTCCATGGCCGATCGTTACTCCTACGTGCCGTCCATCGGGATATTTCTGGCCTTGGTTTGGGGAGCGCACAAGCTGACCTGCGGTTGGCGTTACCAGGGTGTGGGCGCAGCCGTGATTACGGCGACGACGGCGTTGCTCTGCGCCGGGCTCACGTGGCAGCAGATCAGCTACTGGAAGGACACCGAGAGCCTGTTCCGGCACGCCCTTCTCGTTACGAAGGACAATTACGGAGCACACCATGGTCTGGGAATGGCGTTGGACCGGCAAGGGCGCGTGGACGAGGCCATCAGCCAGTATCGGGCAGCTCTCCGAGCGAAGGGCAACTATGTCGTAGCTTACAACAACCTGGGAGTTGACCTGGCTCGTCAGGGGCGCCTGGACGAGGCCATGAACCAGTTCCTAGCAGCGCTGAAAATAACACCCGGATACGCCGACCCGCATAACAACATCGGCACAACCTTGGAAAAGCAAGGCCGCTTTGATGAGGCAATGGAGCATTTTCAGGAAGCTTTGAGGCTGAAACCTGACTTCGCCGATGCGCATTACAACCTGGGTGTCGCCCTGGGCCGCAAGGGCCGGTCCGACGAAGCAGCGAAAGAATTTCAGCGAGTCCTGGAACTTAGGCCGAATTATGCCGAGGCGCACAACAACCTGGGGGTGATGTTGGAGAGGAAAGGACAACTGGAGGAGGCAACCGGGCAATATAGGGAGGCTGCCAGGTTGAAACCGGGCTATGCCAATGCGCGTTACAACCTGGGCGTCGCTCTGGTGCGGCAAGGACGCCTGGAACAGGCGATTAATGAATTTCAGGAAGCGCTTCGGCTGAAGCCTGATTACGCCGCAGCCCAAAGCAACCTGGCGGCGGCGCTAACCATGAAGCAAACCCTGGAAGACAAATCAGGAGGTTCGAAGAAGCCTTGAACGGCGGACTTCCTGCGATGCGAAACCTCTGGAGCAGCCGCTCTCCCACTCCAGCAGCGCTCGCTGAATGAGGCTCGCTTTGAAAGGGCTTTGAGTGGATACTAGGCGCAGGTTATATGGCCAACGAGAAACTGGATGCCAGTCAGAAGGCTCGGCAAATCAACCTGGACGCGAACCGGTACGGGACGTTCGCGGAAATCGGGGCGGGGCAGGAGGTGGTCCGCTGGTTCTTCCGGGCCGGCGGTGCGGCCGGCACGGTGGCGAAAACCATCTCGGCCTACGACATGGCCGTCAGCGACGCGATTTACGGCCCGACCGATTACTACGTCAGCCGGCACCGTCTGCAGTCCATGCTCGGCTACGAATACGATTTGCTGCTGGAGCGGCTGGATAAGACGCGCGGGGGCAAAGCGGCATTCTTTGTCTTCGCCGACACTGTGGCCACGCGCCGCGAAAGCGGTCACGGCTGGCTGGGCGTGCGCTTCCAGGCCGAGTCGGGCTCCGACCCCTCGGAAATCTTCATTCACGTGCGGATGCTCGACAAAGAAAACGTCCGCCAGCAGGAGGCCCTGGGCGTCATTGGCGTCAACCTGCTCCATGGGGCGTTTTACTTGCACCGCGAACCCGAAGCGCTCATCCGGTCACTGCTGGACAACCTGACGTGGGAACGGGTCGAGGTGGACATGATTCGGTTTGCGGGCCCGGCCTTCGCGCGGGTCGATAACCGGCTGATGGCCTTGCAACTGGTCCGGCAGGACCTGACCGAGGCGGCGATGTTCACCGCCCGCGGCGAAGCCGTGCAATGGGCCGAAGTGCTCTCCCGGAAACCGGCGTTAGTCCTGCGCGGCAGCTTCCTCCCGGTCACTAAAGCCACCCTCGACGTGCTGGAGCGCGCGCTGGAGCGGTTTGTGCGGGAGCCTGACCTCAAAGGCGAGCCGCCGGTGGTGCTGATGGAAATGACCCTGCGCCAGCTCACGACGGGCGAAAGGATCGACGAGACAGACTTCCTGAATCGCGCCGACATGCTCAGCGCGCTGGGCAAAACGGTGCTCATCTCAAACTTCCGCCGCTTCCACCGGCTGGCGGCCTACCTGTCCCGCTACACCAAGCGGCCCATCGGGCTGGCGCTCGGCGCATCCAAGCTGGCGGAGATCTTTGACGAGAGCTTTTACAATGAGAGCGAAGGGGGGCTGCTCGGCGGCCTGGGCCAGCTTTTCAAGAACCCGGCCCGGCTTTACGTGTATCCGCACCTCGACCTGGATTCCGGCCATAGACTGACGGTCGAGAATTTTCCCATCCCCCCTCATCTGCGGCACCTCTACGCCCATCTGCGGGAGAACCGCTTCATCCAGGGCATCCCCAACTTCAACGCCGAGCTGCTGTCCATCCGTTCACAGGACGTGCTGGCGAAAATCCGATCCGGTGACGCCTCGTGGGAACAACTTGTCCCGCCGCCCATCGCGGAGATCATCAAGCGCGACGGGCTTTTCGGGTACCTGGACAGCCCAGTGTCGGCAGCGCGCAGTTCGTAGTCCGTCGGGCTTCGGGCGAGGACGGCGGGACCGTTCGCATTGCAGATTGACCCAGCCCGCGCCCGTGGTTATATTATGTAGAGCGACGGTGGAAAATGAACTCGGTCCACATACCCTCCTGCCCGCCCTGTGAGGGGTCGAGGATCAACGCCCCGGCATTTACGCTGATCGAACTGCTGGTGGTCATCGCCGTCATTGCAATCCTGGCCGCCCTGCTTCTGCCGGCGCTGAACAAGGCCAAACTGAAGGCCCAAGGCATCCAGTGCATGAACAACCATAAGCAGTTGGCTTTGGCTTGGCGGATGTATGCCGACGACAACCGCGATGTGCTGGTCTATGCCAGCGACGATCCGGGCGATCCGTACGTCAACTGGCCGGTGCTGGACCAGTATGCCTGGACGTTGACGCACATGGATTTTGACCCGAGCAACCAGGGAAACTGGGACATCAACTATGACATGGTCAAACGCCCGCTGTGGCCCTACACGTCGAAGAACCCAGGCATCTATAAGTGCCCGGCCGACAGGTCGTACCTGATGGTGAACGGGGTGCCCATGCCGCGCGTGCGGTCAATGTCCATGAACCTCTATGTGGGCGGCTTTGACGGCACGGATGGGAATTGGTCCTGGGCGAATCCTTATCGCATCTATGCCAAACTCTCCGACATCGATCTCCCGTCCAAGATCTTTGTATTCCTGGACATGCGAGAGGACAGCGTTAACTGGGGAAACTTTATGACCTGCATGGAGGGCTATTTCCCGAACGACCCCTCCCAGTATTGCTTCGATGGCGACTACCCGGGGATGTATCACCACCTTGCGTGCGGCTTCTCCTTCGCCGACGGCCATTCCGAGCTTAGGCGATGGCGGGACCCACGGACCATGCCGCCGCTGACGGTCGGGGCGAATCCACTCTTTGACCAGTTCACGTCGTCCCCAGACAATCAGGACGTGGCTTGGCTGCAAGATCACTCGACCCGCCTGAAATGATTCAACGAATCAAGCACCGTCCGCGGCATTGCCAGGCGGGCGAGCCAGTGGCCTGGAGAATTGTGCTGGTCTTGGTTGAGATCCCGCCCCGGCAAACGGTCGGGGTTCAGAGCTGCCGGATCTCGTCCCAGAGCGGCTCCAGATCGCAGTCCTTCAGCGCCATCTGTTTCACCTTTTCCTTGCCGCCGATAGCCACCGCGCGCCGAAGCCAGTCCCGGGCCGTATCGGGTTGCCGCATCTGGCAGGCGTAACAAGATAGATTAAAGGGAATGGTCGGCTCTTTGGGAAACTTGTCGAACGCCGGCAGCAGCGCCTCCCAGGCCTTCTGCACGCCGCCGCCCGCGGTGCGGCGCAAGGCATAGGCCTGATGCAGCCAGCCCGACGAGCGCTCCGGCGCGCGCCGCAGCAGGGCTTGTGCGATTTGCAAGCCTTCCTCCCAGCACGCTTGTTCCGCCGCCAGCGACCACCGCGCTTCCAGCACGTCCGGGTGCTCCTGTTGCGCCGGACTGATCTGAGCCAGTTCAGCCCTGGCTTCGGCCAGATTGCCCAGCTCCAACCAACCGATGGCGGCGAAGAAATAGTGCGTGTCGGGCGGCTCAAGTTTTTGCATCGCTCGATAATAGGTTAGCACCCATAACCCGGTGTCAAGGGCGCAAGCGCGTCAGCGCATCGGGGCCTTCTTTCCCTTTCCATGAACCCCGGTTCGCCGCAGACCCGGCCACGAGTCTCCCTCTCCCCTCCTGAAGGGGAGAGGGCCGGGGTGAGGGGTCCGTTTTTGCGGCTATCGCCCATTCTCCCAACTAAACACTAAAAACTGAGAACTAAAAACTCCTCCCCACGCCCCTCCCAAATCGTCTGTAATCCCTCAGTAACGGCGGGAAAAGGGGCCAAGACATTTTTTGCTTGCTGTGGTAGGTATGTTATATTACATACATACCATGACGCATCCGAAGTCCTCCGATTCCCCTCTCCGCCAGA
>JBEKJO010000070.1:0-35796 GCA_050011195.1 Verrucomicrobiota bacterium
CGTCAGTGGAAGGTGCTGCTGTGGTTTCAGAACGGCGCGCAGGGGACTGCGCGCCCTACCGCGGGGTTTATGGGAAGGGCCAGCGTGAGGATGAACCCGCTGCCCTCTCCCAATCCCCAATCCCCAATCCTCAATCAAAAATCGCAAATCCAAAATCGCAAATCCCCCTGGGCCAGGCCCTGGCCACCATGGTCTATGGCATCGTCTGCTTCGCCACCCTCTTCAGCTTCGTCGGCACCGTCCTGGGGGGCATTTGGGCCGACCAGTCCTGGGGCCGGTTCTGGGGCTGGGACCCCAAGGAGAACGGCGCCCTCCTCATTGTGCTCTGGAACGCCATCATCCTCCACGCCCGCTGGGGCGACCTCCTGCGCGACCGCGGCATCATGAACCTCGCCGTCTTCGGCAACATCGTCACCAGCTTCTCGTGGTTTGGCGTGAACATGCTTGGCATCGGCCTGCACTCCTACGGTTTCATGGACGCCGCGTTCAAATGGCTGATGATCTTCATCGGCAGCCAGCTTCTGATCATTGCCCTCGGCCTGTTGCCCCTCAGCCTGTGGCGCAGCTTCCGCGGCGGCGGGCAACCCCCGCCCGCTGGCCTGCCCGCCTCGCCCGGCGACAACGCCCGGACTCCCGCCCCCGCCGGCGCCCGACCCTGAAAAAGGGTAATTTTTCCCTTGACAATCCTCCCGTATTCTGTATCTTGCGCCCCGATATTTCGGGATGCTCCGCCCGGGGACCGCGCGGCAAAGAGACGGACGGCAGGGCGAGCGAGCCTTGGGTTCCCGGCCCGGGGGCAGGCCGGGAGAGAGAACTGCGTAGCGTCAAACATGCCTGAAACATGGCTCAAACATGAGTCAAACATGGCTCAAACATGGGTCAAACATGGGTCAAACAAGCGTGAAACAAGCCTGGAACAAGCGTGAAACATGCCTCAAACAACAGGGTGGCCCTAATGCTGACCTGGGGCTACGATGGTCTTCCTCCCGTCAGCCGACTGCCAACACGTAATTCCGTCCTCGCGCACAGGCAGGGCGCGCTGTCCGCAGCGGGCGGCGATTACTCCGGCGGCGGCACGTCGGCGCAGGTCTGCTTCAAATCGTCCTCCCAACCGTTGATAAGCTGGCGGGTCTGGATAAAGACCTGCAGACCGACCGGCGGCACGCCGTAGGCCTGCACATAGAGCGCGGTGAAGTCGCTCCAGCCCCCCACCGCTGCGGGCAGCCGGCCAATAATCGAGGGCTGGCGCCTCGGGACGGAGTAGCCCCGGCTGCACGGCGGCGCGCCCAGCAAAAATGTGTACTCCGCGGGCGCCTGGGGAACCCTCACTCGCATCGTAATCGCCCCGCCCCGGTTCAGAATCTCCAAGTCCCCAACCGGATTGGGCTGGATCTTCTCGCGCTTGGGCGGGTCCATCACCATGGGCAGCCCGGCCGCCAGCAACGCGCAGTTGATTTTGCAGAACAGCCGGTAGCCCTTCATCTTTACCTTCTGGCCGGCCGCCGTCCAGGCCGCAAACTGTATCCTCGTGAGCGTGTGCCACTGGCTGGCGACTGCGGCCAGAATCTGCTTGGCCTGCCCTCGGCGAGGTGTGGAATGCCAGCAGCGGCTGGGCCGGCCCCGTACCACCTGCCCATGCGGGTCGTTGACGTACACCTCGCCGCGGATTTTGCCGGACAACTTGCCGTTGCGTTGTTTAGCCATATTCGTTCCTCGAATCGTTCGCCGCTCGCCTTGCGTATGCAGCCTGGTCTTAATTCCAATCTTAATCTTAATCGCCGCCGGCCCTCGCCCGCGCGGTCACGACGGGCCATTTCCCCCGTCGTCCCGCCAAGCCAGCGCCCCATCTAATCCGCAATCCCGCCCCCGCGCAAGCCCTTTCCGCCGGTAGCGCGGCGCACTCCGGCCCAGCCGCCTTCGGTGGTGGTACCTGCTCTCGCGCTCCGGCACTCGGACTTTGCGCCTGTGGCGCTCGCAGGTTTTATCCGTGCCAATATGCTCCAAAGACGGGAACTGTATTTGCGCCAAACGCTGAAAAAGGGGTTGTAATCTCGGGGAGGAAAGGCTAAATATAAGACGAAGGGTAGGGGGGCAGGGAGCTAGATCAACAACTTGAATCGTAATGAACTGAGGAACTAATGAAGACGAGGGTCCGAGGCGGTCTGAAAGTCAGCGTGATCCTTCTGTTCGTCGCCGGCTTTGTCCTCGGCGCAAGGGCACAGTGGCAAATCGGCGAGCAAGTGTCGCCGCCGTGGCCACGGGGAGAATATTTCTCGATGCGGCTGGCCCCAAACGGACCGCCTCTACCTTTTCCACCCGGTGATGTGCCGGTGTACTATCTCGGAACCGTCCCGGGCAGTACGAATAACGCCTTTGCGTACGACGATCGGGCCTTGTCGCCCGGCGGGCAGTCCAGCACCCAGAACGCGGAGAGCCTGCCTCCGGGGCCGGGAGGTTTTAACGGAAGCGGCGGGGGCAGCGGGACAAATACGCCCATGGACGGGTCTTCGAGTATTGGCACCAACCTGACTCTCCTCATCAGCCCTCTGAGCAACCAGCAGGCGGGCTTGGTCCTGACCAACACGCACAACGGCACTTACTACCAGCTCGAAAGCCGGTCCCAGGTGAACGGCGCTCCCTGGGCACTGGGGCAAATCGTCCAGGACACCGGAACGACCCACGAGGTGGGGTTTAACAACGTCCCCACCTATTATCCCTCGCAGATGTTTTTCCGCGGGGTGGGCGCCGACACGGTGGCTTCCATCGGCCTGGACCCGGATTGGAATCTGGCGGTGGCGCCGTCCACGTTAGGCGGTACGGGGCAGATCGGCAAATTCGTTGTTTCGCTCAGCACGAACGCCACCTCCAACCTGCCGGTGACGTATCAGGTCAGCGGCTCGGCCAGCAACGGGGTGGACTACACCAGCCTCGGCGGCACCGTCACGATTCCAAGCGGCCAGCTCTCTGCTCCAATCGACATCACCCCCTTGTTTGACAGCCTCGCGGGGTTGGACGAATCGGTGACGCTGACGCTGGTGCTGACGAACGGGTATCTGGTGAACCCCACTTCTGCCAGCGCGACGATGAAGATTTACCCGCCCCGGCCCGCTGGCATGGCGGTGGCGATACACGATTCCGGGTGGACAAAGACGAACGGGCTGTCGGGCACGAACTGGAACTACTTCGTGATGCCGGAATCGGTGAAGGAGGCGTTGCGCTCGGACGGCACGCCCTTTGTGGTGGTGGGGGACGGGGACATCGCCAGCGGGGTGCTGACCAACGCCAACGGCTCGCCTAAATATCCCATTCTCATCAGTCTGGCCGCCGAGGCGATTCGGGATGAGGAGATTGCGCCGCTGACGAATTACGTGGCGGCGGGGGGCTTTGTGCTGGCCGGCTCCTCCTCTTTCACGCGCTACACCAACGGCGGGTTTCGCAGCGACTTCGCCCTGGCCAGCCAGATGGGCCTCAGTTGCAGCAACCCCTCGACGAACAACTGGGTGGACAACTACGATCTCTACAAGGCGGCTGACCACGTCCTCGTGAACGACATTCCAACCAATGGGGTCGTCTGGCGGATGCCCACCTTCGCCGATGAAATCTCCTGGGGCACTTGCCTGACCCATTCCATCTACTGCAAGAGCAACGGCTTTGACGGGCCGCACCTGATTTGGCAGGTACAGGTCCCGACCAATTCTGGCGTGCAAGTGCTGGCCTCGGGAGACTCATCCCCCTACCTGGCCGCAAACCAGTATGGCAACGGGTACTTTATCTACGACGCCGCGCTCCAGCCTCTAATCGGGCATGGTGGTTTTGCGCCCGGCATGTACGCCTACATGATTTTCAAGCGCGCGATCGAATGGGCCTTCGAGTCGGCCCAACTGCCAGTGGTCAGGCTCAGTCCGTGGCCCTACCAATACGACGCTGCCTTCATGGTTCGGCATGACCTTGAGAATTACGTGGTTGAGATACAGGATGTCAGTGCTTCCGCCCAATACGAAACCAACAATGGGGCCAAAGGAGATTACTACTTCTGCACCGGAGCCATCACCGACCAGGTTAATTACGCCTCGATTGTCACCGGCTTGCAGCAGTCGGTCAGCAGTTACGGCGCGACCATCAGCTCCCACAATGGTGGGTTG
This sequence comes from Verrucomicrobiota bacterium, assembly GCA_050011195.1. Taxonomy (GTDB): domain Bacteria; phylum Verrucomicrobiota; class Verrucomicrobiia; order Limisphaerales; family UBA8199; genus PALSA-1440. The sequence goes on from JBEKJO010000070.1 coordinate 4,143, forward strand.
GAGAATCCCAGAGGCACCGGAGATACGAATTCTTGCTGCGATATGAATTTGGGACCAGACACTTATGAATATTTCCACTGGGGACCGGACGAGGCCCTGGACCTGCCGGGCGGCTATTATGACGCCTCGAACTCAGTGGCGACGTCCTTTGCCCAAATCGAGGCCTGGCTGACCAATCAGGTTGCCAGTCCTCGTCTGTGGGTGGCCCCTTACTTCAACGCCACGCGCGAAGGCTCCTACCAGATCGAGGAGCAACTGAGTATCAAGATCACCGGCGATCAAAAGCTGACGCCCTTCCCCGCGTTCACCCTTTCGACCCAGACCGATGGGAAGCGGTATGCCTTCCTGAGCGAGCCGGTCAGCGACTGGTTTGTCGGCGGCATGGTCGCGCAGTCGCTCGAGCCGTGGCATCCGCCGGGCGTGCATACGCCTCAGACCCTGTACGACGGAGTGCAGTTTTACTATACCAACGGCTTCCTGATAAACTTCTACTCCCACACACTGGCTGCGTCCCCTGATTATCCAGGCGACGCCGGCGAATTGGTGCCCGACTACATTTCATACTGCACCGACACGAACAGCTATCCCCGGATGTGGTCTGCGAACGCGAGGGACATCTATCAATGGTGGCTCAACCGGTCCGCTGCGCAGGTCACCGCCAGTTATGGCACCACCAACGGAACCCATTCTTTAGCAACCATCACGATCAACGGCGCACAGGACACCAACACCGCCGTCGAGGTCCTTGCGCAGGGGTCTGGCTCAGTCGCCGTGTCGTTGCTGCGGACGAACGGTGTTGTCACAACCAACAATTATCGGACTGTTGGCCAGATGGTGAAGGTTCTGGTGGGAGCCACAGTGACCAATGTTCAGGTCGAGTACTTCCCCGGTCCGGTCGCCCGGAACGATTTCTACACGGCAACCGAAGGCCAAGCGCTCACCGTGAGCACAAATGCCGGAGTCCTGACCAACGACTGGTCCGGGACTTGGCCGGGACTGAGGGCGATCACAAACAGTGTGCCTTCCCACGGCACACTGGAGTGGGACATCAACGGCGATGGCGGGTTCACTTATACGCCGGCGACCAATTTCTGGGGAACCGACTGCTTCACCTACGAGGCCACCGACGGCCAGAATAACTTCGGGACCGCCACGGTGACGGTTTCCGTCACCATGGCAAACGCGCTGTTCAGCGACGACTTCACGAGGTGCGTGGCCAGTTCGCTGGCACCTTGGCAGGTGTATCAAGGCCAGGGCGTGGACGGCCAGTGGGCACTCGGCAGCGGAATAATGCAGGGGAGCAGCTCGGAGGAAAACTACGGCTACTGTTATGTTAGCAACACTTGGGCAGACTACTCGGTGGAGGCTATGGTCCAATTTCCAGCCGGGGCCTTTGGAGGCGGCTTGGGCGGGCGCCTGAATCCCGCGAGCGGAGCGCACTATACCGCCTGGATTTACCCGGAAGGCTCCTATGGTGGAGACAAGGTGTTGAAGTTGGTCAAATTCTGGGACTGGACAGACTGGGGCTATAACGGTAGCGCACAAGCGCCTATGGCAGAAGTGAGTCTGGCCGGGCCGGTGACCAATGTGTGGCACACGCTCAAACTCGCGTTTCAGGGCGCGCAGATACAAGTCTTTTACGACTCGCAGTCTGTGACCAACTTGACGGACACCGATACGGACCAGTCACATCCACCGTCACTCTACTCAAGCGGCGGGGTCAGCCTCGACATGTGGACGTTTTCGACGCCGTACTCTATGTCAGTAAGCAACCTAATTGTGACTCCTTAAGACCTCCAGTAGAGCCGCAACGAAAGCAATTACTATGAGCATCAATAGAATCCGCGGAAATCCAGCCGCCAGTCACACTTGCGATCGGCGCGCACAATGGAGCGTCACTGCCCTTGCCTTTCTTTGGTTGGGAGGGGTGTGCTTTGGCCAAGGCACTGTGACTGTCACGTTTAATGGTACGCCGCCCGGCGCCACCATCCCCGTGTCGGGATACATCGAATCGGGGGTGACCTTCTGGAACCCCTATAATGCTGGAAACCTCGTGTTAACAGGCGCTGGTGTGAGCGGAGATCCGCAAGACGGGACGGCCTACCTGCAAGTCCCGGGGGGCTCCGATCTGGCCTTTACCTTCACGTCCCCAACCTTATTCAACTTCGTTTCCTTCGACGCGGCGGGCGCTAACACTAGCTTCCCTGGTGCCAGTCTCGAAGTCATTGGCTACTACGTGATGAGTGGTATGGTAACGAACTACTTCACCGTTGACAGTTTCCTGGACAGGCGCGCCAATAACCTCCCGGACTTCGAGACGCTCTACCTCTCCTCGCAGTTCCAAAACGTGTACCGAGTTGACGTTTTCAGCGTTAGTAGTGGCTCATTTTATCCCCCGTGGTCGCTGGACAACGTGGTGATCAGCGGCGTGCCCGAGCCGTCATGCGGTGCGCTCGTTGTTCTGGCAACGCTCTGTGGACTTGGCCGTGCGTGGATGAGAGGCAGGCGGGCGGCGTGAGCCTGGAGATGTGGACGGATCGGGTGGGAGGGGTGTACACCATGTCGGTGAGCAATCTGATCGTGAGCCCTCTTCCTTAACTCCAACGCTTATCGAAGCACAAACCCATTTATGAAAATCACAAGACCATTTGGAATTCGGAACCTCATGCTCGGCTATGGGAGAATGCTCAAAGGTATGTCTGCCTTATAGCGGAGTGTCAGGGCCAGGGGACGATGACCTTCACATTTGAAGGCCAGCCGAGGGGAACGGTCTCGCAGGGGATGGGGTTCTACGACGAATCAGGGATGCGGTTCTCCGTTATTGCGCCCGGGGGCATCTACCTTTCGGGGGGCGGCATCCCTGGGTATCCAGACGATGGAACGGGTTATCTGGAGGTCCCAGACGCCTCCCCGAACGGGGGCGGAGGGGGGCTGAGCTTCAACTTTAACCCCAATCTTAGCCTGTTCAATCTCGTCTCCTTTGACGCGGCACCATACGATGGAGCAGCGCCCCCGACGCTCGAAGTCGTCGGCTACAAAATTCAGATTATGGAACCAACCATTACGGTTACGAATTACTTTACCGCCACTAGCGGCAATTTCCAGACGTTGCAGCTCAGCTCGAGCTTCCAGAACGTGTACGAAGTTGAGATTCTGGGCGATCCCTTTTCGCTCGACAACGTGGTAATCAGCGGCGTGCCCGAGCCGTCATGCGGCGCGCTCGCTGTTCTGGCCGCGCTCTGTGGACTTGGTCGTGCGTTGATGAGAAGCAGGCGGACAGAATGAAGGCTGCCAGACCGTATCTGTTCCTTGACCCTGCCGGTGACGGTGAACCCGCGCGGTTTTACCGGGCGTTTATGCAGTGAGCGGGAGGAGGGCCTTCTCACCCGGCATACGCCTCCATGCCGGCGCAGGAGCAAACCAGATTGCGGTCGCCAAACACGTTGTCAATGCGGCCCACGGCGGGCCAGAACTTGTGGTCGTGCAACCATTGGGCCGGGAAGCAGGCCTGTTGGCGCGGGTAGGGGTGGTTCCAGGGCTCGACGGCCAGCATGTCCGCCGTGTGCGGGGCGTTCCTTAAGACGTTATTCTGCGGGTCGGCTTGCCCGGACTCGATGGCTTCGATCTCGGCATGGATGCTGATCAGCGCCTCGCAGAAACGGTCCAGCTCTTCCTTGGATTCGCTCTCCGTCGGCTCGACCATCATGGTGCCGGGCACCGGCCACGAGATCGTTGGAGCGTGGAAGCCGTAGTCCATCAGGCGCTTGGCCACGTCCTCGACCGTGACGTGCTTGAACTGGCGCAGGTCCAGGATGCACTCGTGGGCGACCAGGTTGCCGTGGCCGCGGTAGAGCACGGGGAAGTAATCTTGCAGCCGCCGGGCAAGGTAGTTCGCGTTGAGAATGGCGTACTGGGTCGCCTCAGTCAGGCCGGCGCCGCCCATAGCCGCGATATACACCCAGGGAATCGCCAGAATGCTCGCGCTGCCCCACGGGGCCGCAGCTACGGCCCCAACCGATTCTTCCCCGCCGAGGTTCACTACCCCGTGACCGGGTAGAAACTCCGCCAGATGTTCCGCCACGCCAATGGGACCCATGCCCGGGCCGCCGCCGCCGTGCGGGATGCAAAACGTCTTGTGCAGATTCACATGGCACACGTCGGCGCCGATGTCCCGGGGCCGGCACAGACCGACTTGCGCGTTGAGGTTCGCGCCGTCCATATACACTTGCCCGCCGTTGGCGTGGACGATGGCGCACACCTCCCGGATGGATTCCTCGAATACACCATGCGTCGAGGGATACGTCACCATCAACGCCGCCAGATTCGCTTTGTGCGCCTCGGCCTTGGCCCGCAGGTCGGCGACGTCAATGTTGCCTTCGGTGTCGCAGGCGACGGCGACGACTTTCAGTCCGGCCATGACCGCGCTGGCGGGATTCGTGCCGTGCGCCGAGTTGGGGATCAGACACACGTTGCGGTGTCCCTCGCAGCGGTTGAGGTGCCAGGCGCGAATGACCAGCAGGCCGGCGTATTCGCCCTGCGAGCCGGCATTCGGCTGAAGCGAGATGCCGGCGAAACCGGTGATCTCGGCCAGCCAATCCTCCAACTGCTGGAACAGCGTCTGCCAGCCCCGCGTCTGGCACAGGGGCGCGAACGGATGCAAACGGCTCAGCTCCGGCCAAGTGATGGGGAACATCTCCGAGGCCGCGTTCAGCTTCATCGTGCAGGAGCCGAGCGGGATCATGGAAGTCGTCAGCGAGAGGTCGCGTGACTCCAGGCGCTTGAGGTAGCGCAGCATCTCCGTCTCGGAGTGATAACGGTTGAAGACCGGGTGCGTCAGATACCGGCTCGTCCGCGCGAAGGGGGCCGGGAAGGCCGCTTCAGCCTCCGCGGCCAATTCCGCCAAATCGAAGTCAAGCGCGCGGTTCCCATTGAAGACCCGGAGAATATCCGCCAGGTCCTTCTCGGTCGTGGTCTCGTCGAGCGCGATGCCAACCGAATGCTCGTTGATGGCGCGGAAGTTCATCCGCTGCGCTTCGGCGAGCTTTAGAATCTCCTCCAGGGGCCGGTCGCCGAGCGCCACGCGGAGCGTGTCGAAGAAGTGCTTGGGTCCGACCTCGTATCCGAGCCGCCGGAGTCCCCGGGCCAAGACTTCCGTCAGCAGATGAATTCGTCGCGCGATCTGCTGCAAGCCGCCGGGGCCGTGATAGCACGCGAACATGGCCGCCGCGCTGGCGAGCAGCGCCTGCGCGGTGCAGATGTTGCTCGTCGCCTTCTCGCGGCGGATGTGCTGTTCCCGGGTTTGGAGCGCGAGCCGCAGGGCAGGGCGCCCGCGCGAATCCTTGGAAACGCCCACGATGCGGCCGGGGATTTGGCGTTTGAAGGCGTCCCGGGTCGCGAAATACGCCGCGTGCGGTCCGCCGTAGCCGAGCGGCACGCCAAAACGCTGCGCGCTGCCCAGCGCCACGTCCGCGCCGAATTCCCCCGGTGGCCGAAGCACAGCGAGGCTCAACAAGTCCGCCGCCACCGCCACCAGCGCCCCCGCCGCATGTGCCTGCTCGACAAAACCGGAGTAGTCGAGGATTTCACCGAAGGTGTTCGGATACTGGACCAGCGCCCCGAAGACCCGGCCGCTGAATTGGAAAGTCTGATGGTCTCCGGTGACAACTTCGATGCCCAATGCCCCGGCCCGGGTATTCACCACGTCAATGGTTTGCGGATGGCATTCCGCCGAGACGAAGAAGACGTTCCTGCCCGGTTTGAGCGAGTGGCAGAGGGTCATGGCTTCCGCGGCGGCGGTGGCTTCATCCAGCAGCGAGGCGTTGGCAACCTCGAGACCCGTCAAATCAATCACCATCGTCTGGAAGTTCAGCAGCGCTTCCAGGCGGCCCTGGGCGATCTCGGCCTGGTAAGGAGTGTAGGGAGTGTACCAGCCGGGATTCTCCAGCAGATTGCGCTGAATCACGGGCGGCGTGATGCAGTCGTGGTAGCCCATCCCGATATAGGAGCGGAAAACCTGGTTCTGCGAAGCGATTTCCTTCAAGGCCGCCAGCACTTCATGTCCGCTGCGGGCAGCAGGAAGCTGGAGCGGACGGCGCAGGCGAATCTGTGACGGCACGGCTTCGTCAATCAGCGCCTCCAGGCCCGGATAGCCGAGCAACTTCAGCATGTCCCGGGTCTCTTCCGGGCTCGGCCCAATGTGGCGGCGCGCGAACTGATCCGGGTGTGGACGCAAACCAGCGGTTACGGAGTCCGTCGCCACCTTGGAATTCCGAGGCGCGGGCAAACCTTTGTTGGGTGCTTCCGTAACAGGCATCGGAGGAAAGTACGGACGACTACCCGCAAATCAAGTGAGAATCGCGTTTGATGGCAGGGCGCGCTGTCCTCAGCGCGCCGCAGATGGGCTTGCTGTCAGCGCGCCGCGTACGGGCAAGATCGCCTGTTTCATTGTTAAGAGCCTTGCCGACGGCCCCATGAAGACACCGCGCCATGCCACCGATCTGTCGGGCTGGGCTTGGCGCGCCAGTTTCCGAAAGGCTAACTTGGCGGCGGGGCCGAACCCAACCCCCGCAACAGCAGCATCAAACCGTAGGCCAGCAGGCCGCTGATCGGGATGGTCAGGACCCACGCCCAGACCATGCGGCCGACGATGCCCCATTTGACGGCGCTGAATCGTTTGGTGGCCCCGACACCCATGATCGAAGTGGAAATGACATGGGTGGTGGACAAGGGGATTCCCCAATGCGTGGCCAACTGAATAATGCCGGCCGCCGTAGTTTGCGCCGCGAAGCCATGGATCGGCTGCATCTTGACCATCTTGTGGCCGAGGGTCCGGATGATTCGCCAGCCGCCCACCGCGGTGCCCGCGGCCATGGTCAAAGCGCACACCACTTTGATCCACACATACACCTTGAACTCCGGCGCGCGCAGGAATTCCAGCCACGGCGGCAGGTGCTCGAACGCGTTGGTCTTCGTCGTGGCCGTAAACAGCGTCAGCGCGATGATGCCCATGGTCTTCTGCGCGTCGTTCGTGCCGTGGCTGAAACTCATCCAGGACGCGCTCAACAACTGGCCTCGGCCAAATACGAGCTTAATCAGGTGCGGGCTCCAGTTTCGCAGCAGCACCATCAGCAGGGCCATGATGCCGAACCCGACGATAATGCCGCAGGCCGGCGAAAGGAACATCGGCCCCACCACCTTGGGCCACAGCCCCTCGGCGTTGTGAGTCGCCGGATTCGAGACCGACCATTTGATCACCGACCAATCACTGGCGGCCGAGGCGAAGGTGGCGCCGCAAAGCCCGCCAATCAACGCATGGCTCGAACTCGAAGGCAGGCCCAGCCACCACGTCAACAGGTTCCAGGCAATCGCCGCGAGCAACGCCCCCAGCAGCGTCGTCGCGGACACAAAACGGGTATCCACCAGGCCCTGCCCAATCGTGCTCGCCACCGCCGTGCCGGTCAGCGCCCCCAGCAGATTGAAAACCGTGGATAGCACCAGGGCCTGGCGCGGGGTCAGGACCTTGGTGGAAACGGTCGTGGCGATCGAGTTGGCCGTGTCGTGGAAGCCGTTGATGTACTCGAAGATCAGGGCCACCAACAGGACGATCAGAAAGAGCGTCATGGTGACTCAGGAATTCTTCAGCGCGATGTGGGCGATGACATTGCCGGCGTCCCGGCAGCGGTCAATGACCTTTTCCAATAGCTCGTAAAGGTCCTTCAACGCGATGACCTGAAGCGGGTCATGTTGGCCGCTGAACAGATCCTTGTACAGCGACATCATGTGGTTGTCGGCTTCGCTTTCGAGGAACTGGAGCTTGTCATTGAGGTCTTTCACCTTTTCCAGGTCCATGCCCTTGCGCAGCGACTTGACCAGCTCCAGCACGATGTCCGTGGCCCGCCCAAGCAGGCTGATCTGCTTGGAGAAATCTATCCCCCGCACGTGTTGCGGCGCCGCCAGGATGCGGGTGGTGAACTTGTCAATCGTCTTGGGGATTTTGTAAAGGGCGTTGGACAGGGCCTCAATGTCCTCGCGCTCCAGCGCGGTGACGAACGTGGTATAGACCGCGGCGCTGATTTCTCCCGTAATCTGTTTGTTCTTTTGCCGCGCATAGGCGAACTCATCGACCGCCGGCGGTTTATCGAGCGTCTTGCTCAGCTTGACCAGCGCCTGCACGCTGGTGCGGGCTTCTTCGGCGCTGGCCTCGAGAAGGGTGAAGAACTTGTCTTCTTTGCCCAATAGCTTCTGGAGTGAAAACATAGCGCCTTCTTTCTACCCTGCCGGCGCGGAAGAGCACGCAAAAAATCGACGCCGGCCTCAGTTGTAACCAAACCGTAACAATTGGGATGAGCAAACGGACCTTGGAAAATGTAACAATCGCAGGCTTGCGGTGGAGGGGAAAAGCGGCACAGTCTCAAGTCAATCGCGATTGGGTGCCGGCCCTGAGCGCAACGTCTGCAGTTCAGGCCGGCGCCGATTTGTCAGGAACTGAATTATGAAGACGACCAAGAAACCAAACGGCAAAGCGAACGCTGACCTGCGCGCCGCAGCCGCCGCCGCAGAAAAACGGGTTGAGGCGGCCCGCAAACGGGCACGGCTGGCGAAGGCCCAATTCAAGCAAGCTCGAAAAGCCTTGAAACAAGCCAAGAAGGCGGCCAAAGCGGCCCGCAAGCAGGCCAAGGCCGCAGGGAAGGTGCTGAAAACAAAACCCAGAATGCCTGCCAGGGCACGAGCGAAGGCCGCGAAGAGAGCTAAAGGCCCCAGCGTTGCGGCTGCCGCTGTCCCCAGAAAGCCCGTGTTACGAACCACGGCACCGAGGCCGGCAACTCCCGAGACGGCGTCTCAAACTTCCGGAGCCAGCGCCGCCGTTCCGCCAGCCAGTCTTTTGGTCAAGCCTGATTGAGGTGACCCGCCTTTTGCTGTCGGGTGGGGCTGAGGTCACAAAGCGGAGGGAGAACCCAGGCCGGCACTGGGCGAGGAAACAGCCCTTTGAATTGGAGCCGGACGCTAAACTTAGTTTTCCATTGATTTAGTCCCAGCTATTTGCTCTAATTCGTGCGCGTGGTGCGGAATTCCAGAGTGCGAATTCGAGCGCATCGTTTGGCGGTTTTGGTCTGCGGTTAGCCTATGAAACGGTCCTCGGCCCTTGAATCTGGCTGTCCCCAACTGGACGGCCATGGTCACAAACTTGCCGACCAATGGCACGTTCACCTGTACCGACACTGGGGCGACCAATGGCGGCGACCGGATTCTACGTGGCTTGCGCCCGCACGAACTATTTGGTGGGCATCCAGGGCGACATTAACAGTAACAACAAGCCCTTGGGGTTCAGGACAAGATCGGGTTCAAACAAGGAATAACCCGCGCGCTTACTACGCTCGATAATGCCGCGCCGACTTAAAGTCCTCGTGTCAGCCTACGCTTGTGAGCCGAACAAGGGCTCGGAACCCTCGACGGGGTGGAACTTCGTGCGTCAGTTGTCACAGAGGCATGACCTCTGGGTCCTGACGAGGGCGAACAACCGGGTTAACATCGAGAAGGACCCCTTGGCCGCCGACCAGGGCCACGTGCACTGGGTTTATTACGATTTACCTCGTTGGGCAAGTTTTTGGAAGAAGGGGGCCCGCGGCATACAATGTTACTATTATCTGTGGCAGATGGGAGCGTGGCGCATCGGTGCACGGCTGCACCGCGAGATCGGCTTTGATCTGTTTCACCACGTGACCTTCGGCAAGTATTGGGTACCCAGTTACCTTAGTTTCTTGCCGGTCAAAAGCATCCTCGGCCCCCTGAGCGGAGGCGAATCCACGCCCAGAGCGCTGGCCGGCACGTTTGGACGCCGTGGTCGCTGGTATGAGAAGGAGCGGGACTTGGTTCGCGGGCTCGCCGACTTGGACCCTGTGCTTCGCGCCACGATGCGGCGGGCGAACCTGGTGGCGGCCACCACGGAGGATTCAAAGAAAAGGATTGAGCGGCTGGGCCCGGCCCATGTCACGCTGGCGCCATCGTGTGGTGTGAGCGATGAACAACTGGCTTTTTTTGCCCGCTTCCCGATGCGAAAGGAGCGGCCTTTCCGTTTGATCAGCATCGGCCGGCTACTGCATTGGAAGGGCTTCCATTTGGGATTGCAGGCCTTTGCCCGGGTCAGTCGCCTTTGTCCGGACAGCGAGTATTGGGTGGTTAGTGGCGGTCCTGAAGCCGAGGCGCTGAAACAACTGGTTGCGGACTTGGGGATTGCCAGTCGTGTGACATTCTGGGGGTATCTGCCGCGGCTGACGGACGTGTATGATAAGCTGGCGCAAGCCGATGTGCTGGTGAATCCGTCTCTCCATGAGGGATTCGGTAACGTCTGCCTCGAGGCACTGGCAGCGGGCCGGCCGGTGGTCTGCCTGGACACCGGCGGTCCCAGCCTGCAGGTTACTGAGCAATGCGGCTTCAAAGCCTCGGTTGGGTCCCTCGAAGACGCGCTGCAATCGATGGCTGAGGCTATGGCCAGGTTGTACGACGACCCCGAGCTGCGTTTGCGCATGGGAGCGGCGGCGCGCGAGCGGGCAGGGGCACATTTTCGTTGGGCGCTCATCGGCGAGCGGATGAGCGCTCTTTACGAAGCGGTCTGAGCCGCCAATGACGAATGTCCGCAAAGAATCCCAAGAGAAGGCCGCGGCAGTGACCGAACAAGCCCGGCGGCAGCCGCGTCTTTACTGGAACGGCCTGGAACTGGAACCACCGGTCCGCGCGGCATGAGTCGGGCGGGACATCGTGCGATCCGGCGGGTTTTCCTGGAATGACTTGTCACGACGTGTCACACATTTGTTATAGCATTGCGTTGCCCGGCGCTTTGGCTGAGGGTTGGTTGATGCAACCGTTTGAACAGGAAGTGGCCGGCTTGAAAGAGCGGCTTCTGACCATGGCCAGCCATGCCGAGTCGTCGGTGGGCAAGGCCATCGCGGCGCTCGGCCAGCGCGACTACGATCTCGCCGTGCGCGTTCAGGCTGAGGATGCGGTCATTGACCGCTTCGAGATCGAGGTGGACGAGCTGGCCATCCGGCTGCTGGCTCGGGCGCCACGGGCCAGCGACCTGCGGCTCATCACGGTGGCGATGAAAATCTCGCAGAATCTGGAGCGGGTGGGAGACGAAACCACGACCATCGCCCGGCGCGTGCAAGACCTCTGCCGGGAACTGCCCTTGAAGCTCGTCGTGGATATTCCCCCAATGGCCACCCTCGCCGTCCAGATGCTAAAGAGCGCGCTGGATGCCTTTGTCAACCAAGACCCCGCTGGCGCTCGCGCGCTGATCCCGCAGGACAAGCCAATCGACCTATTGAACAAGCAGATTCATCGGCAACTGGCCGACCAGATGATCGCAGACCCGGACACCATCACGCGCTGCTTGAACGTGATGGTCATCTCGAAGAGCCTGGAGCGCATCGGCGACCACGCCAAGAACGTGGCCGAGGAAGTTGTATATCTTTGCGAAGCCGAGGACATCCGACACAAGGGCACCGAAAAGGAGTCCGTGGGCCAGAAGGGTGGATTCCAGCAAACAGTAGCCGCCGACGGCAGTCGGCGCTGATTTCTCCGCCTGAGGAAAAGTGCGCCGACTGCCGTCGGCGGCTACAAGTTCCTGGAATCGTGACTCGGCCCGTCAACCCGCCGTCACTCTGCTGTAACCTGTTTGTCACAATGCCGCCATTGTCGTAACACGGCCCGCATGGTATTCAAGGGGAGCGTGAGATCGAAAATCCTCGTTGTGGATGATGAGCCGGAAGCGGTGGAGCTGCTCGAGTTCAACCTTAAGCAGGCGGGGTTTGAGGTCATCGCCGCCGCCGATGGCGCCCAGGCGCTCAAGAAGGCCCGCTCCGCCCTGCCGAGCCTGATTGTGCTGGACTTGATGCTGCCCGAAATTGACGGGTTGGAAGTCTGCAAGATGCTGCGCCGCGACCCCGCCACCGCCGGCATTCCCATCATTATGCTCACGGCCAAAGCGGCGGAGCTGGACCGCATCGTCGGCCTGGAGCTGGGCGCGGAGGATTACATCACCAAACCCTTCAGCCCGCGCGAGCTGGTCTTGCGCGTGAAGAAGGTCCTGCAGCGGGGCCGGGCCGCGCCCGCGGAACCCGAGCCGCTCAAGTTCGGCGACCTGCTGATCGACGCGCCGCGGCACCTGGTGAAGTGGCGCGGAAAGCAAATCGAACTGACAGCGACCGAGTTCAAGCTGCTGGCGGTTTTGGCGCAGCGCCGCGGGCGCGTGCAATCGCGGGACCAGTTGCTGCGCGATGTCTGGGAATACAACAGCCTCATTGACACCCGCACCGTCGATACGCACATGCGCCGCCTGCGCGAGAAGCTCGGGCCGGCCGCCAAGCACCTCGATACTGTGCGCGGCGTCGGCTACCGCTTCGTCGAGGCCCCGTCGTGAGGGCGTGTTGCCTCAACGGGCCGGCGGCAGGGCGCGGTGTTCTGGGATCGTCTCAGAACCGCCTGGCCGGGAGGGCGAGTGTCCTCGCGAGCCCTGATTTCCGGAAACGTTTGGGCTCGCGAGGACGCTCGCCCTCCCGGAGTGCCAATCTTTCATGCTCTGGCCCATCCTGACCGCCCTCTCCCTCGCTGCGCTGGCAGCCCTGCATCTCTGGTGGCGAGGCAGGCTCTCGCGCGCGCGGCAGGCCGCCCGAGGTGAAGTCGAAGCCTTGCAGGAGGAACAGCGGCGGGCAGCCCTGCAAAACCAAACCCAGCAGGAAGTTCTCCTCCACAGCATGGTGGAGGGCCTGCTCCTGCTGGACGAGCGCGGGCGCATTCAGCTCGCCAACCGCGCGTTCGCCAGCCTGTTTGGCGTGACGATTGACATCCGCGGCCGGACGCTGATGGAGGCCCTGCGCCTGCACGAGCTGGCCGAGCTGGTCAATTCCCTCGACTCGCAGAAACAAGTGTTGGGATACGAGCTGAAGTTGTCCGGGCTGAGCGAGCGCTGGCTGCAGATCAACGCCGCCGCCATCTTCAACGGCCACGGACGGCGGCATGGCACCGTTCTGGTCTTCCACGATTTAACCCGCTTGAAGCAGCTCGAGAGCGCCCGCCAGGAATTCGTGGCCAACGTCAGCCATGAACTCCGCACCCCCCTTTCCCTCATCAAAGGCTACGTCGAGACGCTGCTCGATGGCGCCCGGGACAACCCCGAGGTCGCCACTAAATTCCTCCAGACCATTGACCGCAATGCCGAGCGGCTTAAGCTGCTCATCGAGGACCTGCTCACCATTTCGGAACTGGAGTCTGGCCGCGTCAAACTGAGCCTCCAAGCCGTCCCTCTCAGCCCCCTCGTCGCCAAGGTCTTTGAAGACTTTAAGGACCGCGCAGCCGCCAGAAGTGTGAAACTCATCAACCAGGTCCCCGACCTGGCCGTTAGCGCAGACGTTGACCGCCTGGAACAAGTGCTGGGCAATCTCGTTGATAACGCCATCAAGTACGGGCGCGCCAAGGGCACCGTGACCGTTGGCGGCAGCGCCCGGGACGGCGGGCAGGTCGAGGTGTTCATCCAGGATGACGGCCCGGGGATACCGCCGGAGGCCCTCGAGCGAGTCTTTGAGCGCTTCTATCGCGTGGACAAGGCCCGCTCGCGCGAGCAGGGCGGCACGGGACTCGGACTCGCCATCGTCAAGCACATCATTCAGAACCACGGCGGCAGGGTCTGGGCGAGCAGCGAGCTTGGCCGCGGCGCGACCTTCTATTTTACCCTCGCCCAAGGCACCGGCACCCTCCAGCAGCCGCTGCTGTAAGCAAGGGAGCCTCTGCCCCTAGCCGGACACTCTTCCGCTGGCCGCATTCTTCTGCCTTCTGACTTCACCCTTGCGAGAGCACTTCCAGCAGGTAACGGAGCTCGTCCTGAACCTGCGTGGCGTCATCCACAGTCTGCGCGATTTCGGCTTTCACGAGTTCGCGGAAACGTTTCCGCAAACGGTGAATCGCCACCTTGGCCGCGCCTTCCGTCAAACCGAGCCGGCGGGCCGCATCCGCTTGGGAGAGGGATTCGACTTCGCCCAGCAGCCAAGGCTTTAGTGTCTCGAATTGCTCAGCCTTGCCCGCCGCGGCGAACTCGCCCGCCAGCACGTTGAGGGCGCGCTCGACAAGTGTCAGCGCCCATTGCCGGTCAAACACCGTGTCGGGCACCGGACCTGCCGGATCGGGGATTTGCAGTTCGGTGGTAGTGCTCGTGCCGGCGCCCGCTTCGATGGAGACGATCATTTGCCCACCGCCGCGTTTGGCGGCTTGGGCGCGGTCGTTTTGGTCCGCGAGGAAATGCTTCACCGCGCCCAGCAGAAAAGATCGGAACCGCCCGCGGCCTGGCTGCACGGTGTCGAGTCCGTGTTGGGCGAGCAGGCGGGCAAAGAACTCCTGGGTCAGATCGCGCGCGGCTTCGTCCGGGCGGCCCCCCTGGCGGATGAAAGTCAGCACGGGCGTATAATAGGCCTCGCACAGTTCGCTCAACGCAGACTGCGCCCCAGGCGTCTCGCCCCGGGCGCGCAGCACGAGCGTCCAGCGGGTTTCCATAAACCCGGCTGGACGCGGTGTCGAATCTTCTGATGGGTGCGATAGGCTCACCGGTCGGCAGGCCATTGCTTGATGGCCGCAAGCCATTGGTCCGGGGTCCAGTACGGCCCCCGCCCGGCAATGTAGTTGGTCCCGGCGACCTCCAACGGATCGGTTTGAACCAGCGCCTCCTTCATCGGCTCCAGGAATAGGCGCAACTCGACTCCGGCCTGGCCGCCGCGGGGTTTGCCTTCGGGGGTGACGTAATCCATGAGGCGCAGGATGCCTTGGTGGCCAGAATAAACGAGCAGCGTGGCAGGCGGCTCGACTCGACGATAGGCCGGCCCGCTGGGGACCCGCAAGAAGGAGGTGACTTGGCCCCACCAGCAGGCATTCCACCGAACTGTATTGGTCGGGTCCTGGAAGAGCGGATCGGGAACCGGCGAGCAGGTGACATACATATCCTGGACCAGCGAGGAGTTGCCGACCTTGCAATAGGTGCTGCCGCCGATCTCAACCACCGGCACGCCGTTGGACCAATAGACAAACAACAGGTGCGCGATGTGCTGGGGCGGCACCAGGCACTTGAAAGTCCAGCGGAGTTGGTTAGTGGGCTCGGTTGTGCCGGCAAAAGGCAGAGGGGGCATTGTATCGAGCACGAGGGGAGGCCCGAAATCCGTGGCGGGGCGGCTCCCAGACCATGTCCTGTGGCCCGATGGAAAGAACCAGCCTCGGAAGCCCCACAACCCCGCCAGGAGTACGGCCACTATCGCCGCCGTCACCAGTCCCACATGGAATACATTCCTCCAGCGCGCTCGCGGCCTGCGGCCCGCACCGAATCCTGCGCCGTCGGCACCTGCTGGCTCAAGTGCGGGCGGATCATCGCTGGTCACGGCGTCCAGGTCGCCGTCCCAAAGGGCGCTATGGGCTCGCAGGTAGCCCCCTACGAACCAGAGCAATGCTATGACCAGCAAGGTGAACACTACCAGGGCCAACGAGAAGATGGGCGCGGCCACCGTGTACTCCGGGAACAACCCTGCGACCATTAAGACCAGCGCGGGGAGCGCGCACCCGAATATCAGCGGTAGTCCTCTCCGATCCCAGGCCCGCTCGGCGCTGACGGACAGCGAGGTGGTGTCCGAGGCGTGCGGCATTGTGCCGGTGCATTGGCTGGCCGCCCGCCGCACCCGCTCGAACCAGCGGCTTACACAGTCGTTGATCTCACCGGGAGAGGTGGTTCGCGGCTCCACCGGAGTCAGATGCACGCATCGCAACAGCCCCTGTTGCCGGAAGGAGACGGAGAGAAAACTGATGCGCACATACCTTATCCTCAAGAGTGTGAGCCATATTTGAAACTGACCCACGCTGAGGTCCTCGATGTCCTTAAGCGGAATGGTGATCGTCTTCTGCCCGTGGCTGGTGAAAGCGAGGTTCTCCGTGTCGAGTTGCAGTTCGCCCTTGCAAGTGAAGATGCGCGCGGCGGCGCTCGGGAAACAGTCGCGCATTCGCCTCGGCGTGCTGAAATAGCAGAGCGCGCGTGGCGCGGGAACGGCAGCCCCGGGGCTGGGCTTGGCCGGGGTGGCCACTGAAACGGTTTCTGTGGGGCTGCCCGCCGGATGCGCGGTAATCGCCTCCACGCTCGTCTTGACCTCGCCGGCGCTGCGGAACCGCTTTTCCCGTTCCTTCTCCAAGGCGTGGAACACCACTTCGTCCACGCGCGCATCCACGCTGGATTTCTGCGACGGCGGAGCGAAGCGGCCTATCGGCAGCTCCCCGGTCAGCATTTCGTAGAACACGACGCCCAGCGAGTAAATGTCCGCCCGCTGGTCCACGTCCTGCGGATGCTCCAGTTGTTCCGGCGCCATGTAGTGGGGGGTGCCGACGGCCTGGCCAATCGCGGTCAGGGTGAGGTTTTCCCTGGCCTCGCCGAGGAGCTTGGCGATGCCGAAGTCCGCAATCTTCACCCGCCCGCGCGTGTCGAGCAGGATGTTCTCCGGCTTGATGTCGCGGTGCAGGATGCCTTCGTCATGCGCGAATTGGAGCGCCTCGCAAATCTTTGGCACGAGCATCATGGCCTGCTGGGGCGTGAAGCGGCCCGCCTGCATCGCCTGGCGCAGGTTCACGCCATCCACGAACTCCATCAGCAGATAGAAGAACCCGCCCGACTGGCCGAAGTCATGGACGGTGACGATATTCGGGTGGTTCAGCCGCGCCAGCACGCGGGCTTCGCGGTTGAAGCGCTCGGCGAACGCGGCGTCGGCGGCCAGCGATTGCGGCAGGAGCTTCAGCGCGACGAGGCGGTCCAGGCGCGGCTGGCGGGCCTTGTACACCACCCCCATGCCGCCGTGGCCGATTATTTCGAGTATCTGGAGTTGCGGGAAAGAGGCGGCCACTTCCTCAATGGACGGCGGCGGATTCCGGTCGGCGGGCTGGCCGGCCTCGGTGGGAGTGGAGACCGCGGCGAGCAGGCATTTGGGGCAAAGCCCCCGCGGCGCGTTCGCCGGCAGCGGCGCGTGGCATTTCGGACAGTGATTGGCAATTGGCTCAGTATTCATGCTGCCAGCTTCCTGAGGAAACCGCTGGCCAAGGTTACACAAAATCCAGGACTGCTTGCGATAACTGAATAGGAAGGCAGGGCGCCGGGTATCTCCTCCCCGTTTTCCGTTTGACGCCCCCGGAGCCTTCTGGTTTCTTACACCCCGATGCCTGTTGATTCAGCTACTAATACGTCGAGTTGTTCATTCACCCGTCGTTCATTCTTCAAAACCCTCGGTGCCGCTGCTTTGGCCGCGCCCTTCGTCACGAGCGATTTGATGGCCCGGCCGCGCAACAGCGTGCTGGGCCACGCCAGTTTCGGGGCCGGTGGCCAAGCCTGGGATGATATCAAGCAACTGGCGCGATCCAAGCGCCTGCACCTGGTGGCCGTGGCCGAGGTGGATTTGAATCGCACCGCGGAGCTCAAGAAGCTCTTTCCAACGGCAAGGATTTATCAGGACTGGCGCGAGTTGCTGGATCAAGAAGCTAAGCACATCGACTCGGTGAACGTCTCCACGCCCGACCACATGCATGCGGCGATGGCGATGAGCGCGCTGCAGTTGGGCAAGCACGTCTATTGCCAGAAACCGCTGGCCCATGACCTTTACGAAGTGCGGAAGCTGACTGAGTTTGCGCGCTGGAAGGGTGTAGTCACGCAAATGGGCATCCAAATCCACTCGTCGAGTTTCTACCGCATGGCGGTGCTGCTCGTGCAGGCCGGCGCCATTGGCCGGATCAAGGAAGTTCATTCGTGGTGCTCGAGGAGCTGGGGCGACCCAAGCCCGCGTCCGGAGGTTTCTGACCCCGTGCCGGCCGGTTTCGACTGGGACCTTTGGCTTGGGGTATGTGCCGAACGGCCCTTTATCGGCAAGGAGTACTATCATCCCGTCAACTGGCGCAAACGCCTCGACTTCGGCACCGGCACCCTCGGCGACATGGGATGCCACATCTTCGACCCGGTATTCAAGGCCATCGAATTGACTGCGCCTGCATCCGTGCGCTCCGAAGGCCCGGCCCCGAACCGGTGGAACTGGCCGCTTGACTCTCAAATCCAATACATCTTTCCCGGCACCGCTTACACCGCGGGTGCGACGCTGCCGGTCACCTGGTACGACGGCGCGCAGAAACCGCCGCCCGCAGTCCGCGCCCTGCTGGAGGGAGACGAACTCCCGGACAGCGGCTCGATTTTCGTCGGCACGCAAGGGGTGATGGTCCTGCCGCATGTTGCCCGGCCTTTGCTCTACCCGGACAAGAAGTTCAAAGACCTCAAGTTCCCTGACGTCACCGAGGACAACCATTGGGGCAAGTTTGTGGAAGCCTGTCTCGGCGGCGCGCGGACTACCGCCGGCTTCGACTACTCAGGGCCCCTGGCGGAAGCGGTCCTGCTGGGCACCGTCGCGTTGCGCTTCCCGCAAACCACGCTGTCATGGAACGCCGCCACCCTGGCCTTCGCCGAGAGCGCGGCCAACGGCTTTGTCCGCCGCCAATACCGCGCTGGCTGGGCCGCCAAGGGACTCTCCTGAAGGCAAATCTGACCGGCTGTCTCTTTGCGTTTGCTTTCGCGGCTGAGCCGAGGCAGGGTTTCGCCATGCTTAAAGGATTCCTGCTTTCTCTGTGCCTGCTGGCGTGCGGCGCGCCCTTCCGCCTGATCGCGGCAAACGAGCCGGCGAAGCCGGCGGAAAAACCGGCGGTCGAGCCCGGCAAGGAAGCCGCCAAGCCTGCTGAACCCAAAGAGGAGCTGATCAAGTCCCAGCACACCGTCACGATCAACGGTCAGAAGCTGGACTATACCGCGGTCGCGGGCACGATCCTGCTGCGCGACAACGAAGACAAGCCCACCGCCGCTATTTTCTACATCGCCTACACGAAGGACGGCGTGCCGGATTTGGGCCGCCGCCCGATCACCTTCTCCTTCAACGGCGGCCCCGGTTCCTCGTCGGTCTGGCTGCACTTGGGGCTGCTCGGCCCCCGCCGCGTGTTGCTCAAAGAGGACGGCAGCAGCCTGCCGCCGCCCTACCAGCTCGTCGATAACGAGTTCTCGCTGCTTGATGAAACCGACCTGGTGTTCATTGACCCCGTCAGCACCGGTTTCAGCCGCGCGGTCAAGCCCGACGACGCCAAGAAGTTTCACGGCGTGGAAAGCGACCTCCGTTCGGTGGCCGGCTTCATCCGGCTCTATACGACTCGGAACACCCGCTGGGGCTCGCCCAAGTTCATCATCGGGGAGAGTTACGGCACGACGCGCGCGGCGGGTCTCACCGGCGAACTGCGCGAACGGCAGCGCATGAACGTCAACGGCATCATGCTGGTGTCCACCGTCTTGAACTTCGAGACCATCTCCTTTGCGCGCGGCAACGATCTGGCCTACGTGCTGTACCTGCCCAGCTACACTGCCGCCGCCTGGTACCACCAAAAGCTTCCGCCCGACCTCCAGCGACTTTCCCTCGCCGAGGTCATCGCCAAAGCCGAGAACTTTGCCGCCGGAGATTACAACCACGCCCTGCTGCTCGGCACGGCGCTGCCGGCGGAAACACGCCGCGCCACCGTCAAAGAACTGGCCCGCCTGACCGGGCTGTCGGAAGAATTCATCGACCGGGCGAACCTCCGCGTGGCCATGAACCGGTTCGCCGCGGAACTCCTGCGCGCCGAGAACCGCGTCATCGGGAGATTTGACGCGCGGTTCAAAGGCTACGTGCGTGACCGCCTGGCCGGCAACATGGAATACGACCCGACCACCGAAGCCGTTGCCAGCGTCTTTGCTTCCACCTTCAACCACTACGTCCGGGCCGAGCTGAATTACAAGAGCGATTTGCCCTACGAAATCCTCAGCAGCCTCGACTGGGATTGGGGCGAGCAAAACCGCTTCCTCAACGTTGCCGAGACTCTGGCCGACAGCCTGACGCGCAACCCCTACCTCCGCGTTCACGTCTCCATCGGGGATTACGACCTCGCTACGCCCTGGTTGGCCGTGCGCTACACCTTCAACCACCTCCAGATGGACCCTGACCTGGCGAAAAACGTCACCCTCGACACCTACACCGCCGGCCACATGATGTACCTGAACCTGCCCGACCTCAAGAAGCAGAAGGCCGACCTCGCCCGCTTCATCCGCGACGCTGCGGCCCCCAAATAGGCAACGCGACCGGAGAAGAAAAGCTGGGCAGCGGCACTGATTTGATTGATCCTAAAAACAGCAGTTGGCCAACCACAAAGAGCACAAAGAACACAAGGAAGGGAACTTGTGAGAAAGAGGGTCTTCACCCGCCAGATGATCGGTCCCGCTTGTCCAACCGCCTGTGTCTCTTTGCGTTCTCTGCGTTCTCTGTGGTTAAACTGCTCCGTTTAGGTTGATTTCGAGCGCGGCCAACCCCTGAAATTGCAAAGCCTGTTCCTGGAACCCCTGCGTCAAGCCACTCAAGCCGGCGTCGCCATGCCCCGGCTCTCGGCCCTGTGCGCGGTGTTGGAAGAATTGGCCCGAACGGCCCAGCCGGCGGCATAGCAGGTGACTGGTAATTGTGTTACGCGCGCCGCTTTCTGCGGCTGGGTCGCCTCCCACCAATCGTGTCTTTCCCAGGCAGATCGGGTATTCCTCCCCGCCCCATCCCGCCCCGCAAGCGATTTCTACGAGCCAGAGTGTCCTGTTTCTGGACAGCAAGCGCGGCTGCCCGCCCGCCCAACGCCCTCCTCACACTATCCATACACCGTCCTCACACCGTCCTCACACTGCTGCAGAGCCGACTTTGGCATGGAGCCTTTCGGGGGATCACCACAACGGCAATAAATTGACAGATAATTGCTGTCATGCGGGAGGCGGGACGCCTGACCCGTGCGCCGAATGGCGCACTTGCAAACCGGGCGTGGTTTGACCGGGACTGGTTTGCGCACGCTGCCTTCTGCGGATGGCCCGCCTCGGCCTCACTTCTCGACCAGCGGATGCCGGGAGCTTGGGCAAAGCGAACTCGGGATGACCCGCTTGTGGCCACGCGCTGGCAAAGAATGGACGAAACAGACGGAAAGATGATGCTGAGAAGACAGCTCAGACCTGGCCGCCACATTTGTAAGTCATTTATTGGTAGAGAGTTAGGTGGGTGAATTTCTTATACAAATTAACCACTTGACAAATTCTCAAGGTAGCGTATAATACTGTTAGTCCTGAGAATTTTGGGAACGGGGTGTGGAAGGCTAAAACCCACCGTTGAGCGTGCTTCATGAGCACCTGACAACACACCCCTGATCCCCTCAGTCTATAGCAGGGCAGCCTGCTTAATGGTCTCGCCAAGACTGCCATTGAAGGCACAGCGGGCCAACGTTCGCAGCGTTACAGGCTGTTCTGCTTTTTATTATACTGTTTATAGTCCTATAACTGCAAGAATGCAAGTCGCAAGTGGTTGCCGTATCGAATTGCATCTGGTGAAGCCCGTCCAGCGGCCAGCGGGGCCAGGGCGCGGCGGTACCGTCCATGTTCAAAAGGCGGTAAAGCGTTGAATCTACGGGGTGTCAAGACCGCACGGGCCAACGGTTGCACTTCCTCGCACTTGCCCGTTCTTGACCGTTGGCGAGCCAAACCCGATAATCAGAGCTATGACTAAAGACGAAATTGCAAATTGGATTGCAGGCTTTGACCAGCGCTTGAAACGACTGGAAGACGCATTTAACAGCGGGGGAGTTGAGATTCTTCGTACCTACTTTGATAGGGATTTGAAGCCGCAACTTGACGCATTGAAAAAGGAGTTGAAACAAATCAAAGACCAACTGCCATGAGCAAAGAAATCACTATCCCGAAAGTACAGCGGCTCTCCTTAGTGGCGATTCTCCGGCAGATTAGGCGGGAGAAGTTGAGAGGATTACTCACGGATGCCGAACGAAACCAAGTATTCGCCGGAAAAACGGCAGCCGGGAAACTCCTGATCCTCGGGGAGGTTTTGAACAAGAAAGACATCAAATACAAAAAGTAGTTCCCGGTTCTGAACCGAATGGGGGAAGGATTTTCTCCCCAGAGGGGGCAGCCATAAAGGGGTCCCGGAACACAGCAATTAAGGTTGGGCAGGCGGTGAGTTGGGCGCAGGATTTAGGCCGAGGGCACGCAAGATACGCATCGAGTATGCCGGTGCCGCCTACCACGTCGTGGCCTACGGTTCGAAGAACCGGTCAAAGCCTTTAGCTCTGAGCCCGGCTTTGAGTTCGTCGTCGCCGGTCCAGAGCCGCCCGTCCAAATGCAGGGTCAGGGCGATGAAGGGCGCATCCTTCGAGTCCACGTCCCGGCACAAGCGGCGGGCCTCGATCCAGGTGCCGATGGGGATGCCGCCTTCTTCAACGAAATGGACCCGGGCAAGAAGTTCGTAGAGACATTCCAGCAGATTCTCTTCGCTCAGTTCCGTGGCTCGGGCGATCCGCTCCTTGTGCTGGAAAAGCTCGACAAAGACGAAGCGCGGGCAGTGGAATGCCAGCGCGCCGTCGGTCAGGAATCGCTTGCGCAGGGCGGTCTCTCCGCGCAGGAGCAGGGAGAAGAGTATGTTGGTGTCAACGACGATGCTGGCTGGGTTCACTCTGGCCCCTCGGGAGTGAAGCGCCGCTCGTTCGCCTGCCACCAGTCGGACTTGATGCCCTCAGCCAATTGCCAAGCGGCTTCCGGCGTGAGCCGGCTGCGGCGGACGACGCTCTCGACACGGAGCCAGGAGACGAAATCGTTGACTTCGCCCGGCGTCATGCCCTCGGTGGGGATGGTGACCTGCAGGCAGCCCTTCTCCGCTTTGACAGCAATCATGGTCGGAATATACAACGCTGAAGCCGGATTAAGCAAGCGTGGCCTGCCGGCGCTGGTCCTTCGCGGCCATGATCGAGCTGATTCTGCTCAACCTGTCCGTTGAAATGACTACGGGCCATCAGGCAGCATTTGGGCCTTGAGGTTTGGGAAATAGTCCCGCACGCGGGTATTGGCGGTGAAGTCCCAGACGGTGGTTCTCTGGCCGCGCAGGGCCAGCACGGCGGCGGTCCAAGCTTGGCCCCAGCCGCTTTCGATGGACCAGGCACCCCAGCCGATGTCGGCGGAACTGGCCCAGGCTTCCCAGCGGCGGTCGTCGAAGGCGCGGAACCAAGTGCCGTTCAGATAAGGCAGTTTCCGCGAGCGGGTCTGAATGCGGCAGAGATACTCGGCGAGCTTGTCTTCGGCGCGCTTCAGTTTCGGGTCGCCGGTAGCGCCGACGGCTTCGTGCAAGCCGAGGAGGGCGAAGCCGGTGGTGTAGAGCTGGTCGCTGACCGGGTCGCCGTTCTGCTGGAGGAGCGGGGTTTCGCCTGTGCCGTAGTCTTCGTTGCGCTGCGGGGTCTGGTAGAAGCCGCCGTGGACCCGGCCAAGCCGCTCATGGATTGCGCCGGAAGGCTGCTGCCAGGCGAGGAGGTCGCCGGCCACCCGGGTCAGCCACTCGCGGTGCTTGGGGGTGTCTTCGACGCGGACGAGCCAGGCCAGGCAGAGGAGCATGTGGGCGCGTTCGAGGTTGTCCTGCCAGCGCCATTGATCGGGATAGACTTTCATGGTCATGGCAATGGCGGTTTTGGCGCGGTCGAGGAATGGCCGGAAGCCGGTGTGCTGCCAGGCCCACAGGTAGCAGGCCCAGAGATACGCCTCGAAGTGAGGGGAGTAATTGACCGGAGCGCCCTCGTAATAGGGTTTCCAACCGTTTTTTTCCAGGGCTGGCAGGTCGAGGCGGTCGGTGCGAAAGCCGAGTTTGCCCGTGGTGCGGAGGTTGGCGAGCAAGGCGCGCATGAGGCGCTCATCCCAGCGGCCGGTTTTGAGGCTGGCGGCAGTGAGGGCGGTGGCGAGCATGGCGCGCGCGTTGTCATCACCGTAATTGGCGACGAGCCAGGCGGGAGCGATGTCGCCCCAGCCCATGAGGCCGAAGGCGCCGTGGCGCGGGTCGGCGCGCGGACCCTGGCACATGCCGGAGTTGAAGTAGATGAAGTCAAGGAGGTTGCTGGCGATGAGGGCGTGCTGCTGGCGCCCGTTGAATCGGCTGTCGAGGGCAAGGACCATAGCGGACTCGGCGTTGCAATCGTCGCGCAGCGGGAGGCGGCGAGGCTGGTTGCCGTCGCAGAGGATTCCCGAGGCGTAGCCTTCCAGGATGCCGAGGGAGCCATCGCCTTCCGGGGCATCGAGGCGGGGAGGAGCGGTGGTTTCGCCGTTAGCGGCCAGGGCCTGATACAACTTGAGTTTCTCCGAGGGATGGACCAGCAGATGTGAGTGGGCGAACCATCCGGCGGCCTCGGCAAAGGCCTGGCGCTCGAAACGGCGCGGCAATTTGGCCGTGGCGCTGTAGGCGGGCGTGACCACCGGTGGAAGGTCAAGCGGGTGCGGGTGCCGGGGGTCGAGGGCAGAGAGGATGGTTTCCCATACGAGGGGCCAATCGCGGGCCGGGGCATAACGTCCGGTGACGAAGCTGCTCAGCCTGATGGTGGCGACAATCAGCTTGCGCTCGGGCAGCTCGAACAGGATGGGAAACACATCCTTCTCGGGCAGGCCGTAGATGGCAGTGTCATATCCCGCCACCCGGACGACGACCAGATCGGCGGCGGGGGAGCCGGTGACGGGCACGAAGTGGCAATCGTGCGCGGCGAGAACGCGCAGCCGGGGCAGGGCGGGCGCAAACTTGTCGGACGATACAACAAGGCGCTCCCAGACTGTGGTGCGGGGCGCGGCCAGTTCCAGGCCGGGCAGTGCGGCGGGGTATTCGATGAAGAGGCGGAGATTCTTCCACTCTGCCAGCGCGAAGCCGGTTGGGTCGAGAGTCGTCTGGCGCGCGGGGTAATCGTCCGCCAGCAACAGGACGGCGGAGCCGGGGGCGGCGTCTTGGATGGCCGCAAGGGGTGTCTGGAAGCGTGGATAGCGAGCCTTGCGCAGGGCGAGATACAGGTCGTTCTGTGCGGAGCAACAAAAGGTTAGCAGGGCGGCGCTTTGCTTTGCGGTTGCGGAGGGACAAACGGTGGAGAGCAGAGCTGCGCTGAAAAGAAGAAGGGAGTTGCGCAGTTGGTGACACAGTTGCATGACCGGAGAATGGTGGAAGGGCGAGGCGCTGACAAGAAGCGGCTGGGGACAGCCGCGCTCCGGCCGAGTCCCGAGGGCTGAGGGCGGTGGCAGTGCCCGGATGCGTCCCTCACGGCAACTCGCGGCTTGAATCCGGCGTGCTGAAGCCCGAGACTCGCTGCGTGCGTTGGAAGAAGATCACATTGGTTGGGGTTGGCCTGCTGGGTGGCTCGCTGGGAATGGCCCTCAAAGAACGCCGATTGGCCGACCCCGTGGTGGGCTTTGTCCGCCGGGCGGCCAGCGTGGCGGAATGTGAAAGGCTCGGCGCGGTTGATCTAGCCACACTCGACTTGCAACGCGCGGTGGAGGGGGCGGAGTTGATCGTGCTGTGCACCCCCATCGCCCGGATGCGACCGCTGGCGGAGCAAATGCTGCCGGCGCTCAGACCGGGTGCGATTGTCACGGACGTCGGGAGCGTCAAGGGCAGCGTGGTGCGGGAGTTGGAATCGCTCGTGGCGAAGGGGGGCGCGCATTTCGTCGGCAGCCATCCGATGGCGGGCGCGGAGAAGATGGGCGTCGCCGCCGCGCGGGCTGATTTGTTTGTCGGCGCAGTATGTGTTATCACGCCGACGCGAAAGTCGAATCCGGCAGCGGTGCGGAAAGTGGAGCAGTTATGGAAATCGGTTGGCGCGCGTCTGCTGCGGCTTGCGCCCCAGGCGCATGATGCTCTCGTGAGCCGGTCGAGCCATCTGCCGCACGTGGTCGCGGCGCAACTGGTCAACCTGATTCTCAGCCCGGAGCATTCCAGAGAGCAAGGGATGCTTTGCGCCAATGGGTTCCGGGACACGACGCGCATCGCCGCCGGCTCGCCGGAGATGTGGCGGGACATCGCCCTAGCCAACCGGAAGAACCTGTCGCGGGCGCTGGAGACGTTCACGGAGGGCCTGCAGAATTTCAGGCGCGCGCTTAAGAGCGGGGACGCCCGGGCGGTGTCGAAGTTCTTTGAGCAAGCGAGAGAAAGGCGCGAGCGATGGGCGAAGGGCGCCGGGTCTCCGTCGCCGGAGTGAAGCGAAGCGAGGATGGAGTATGGAGAATTGAGGATGGAAGATAGAAGACTAACACATGCCCCTGCCTGACCTCATTGAAATCGTGCCGCTGGACAAGCCGGTGCGGGCGGAGATCAGCGTGCCGGGCTCGAAGAGCATTACGAACCGGGCGTTGGTTCTGGCGGCGCTGGGCGAGGGCGAGACAACCTTACAGGGCGCGCTCTGGAGCGAGGACACGCAGGTGATGGTCGAGTGCCTGCAGGAGCTGGGGTTCATGGTGAATGTGGAACCGGACGCGGAGGAAGCGTGCAATCGCACCATCACGGTCTATGGCAAGGGCGGCTTGGTCCCCCCGGGGGGCACGGCAGAGCAGCCGTTGGAACTCTTCGTGGGCAATGCCGGCACCGCGGCCCGGTTTCTGGCGGCATTGGTCTGCCTCGGCAAGGGGGTTTATCGGCTTCACGGTGTGCCGCGGATGCACGAGCGGCCGCAAGCGGCACTACTCCAGGCGTTGCGCGAGCTGGGCTACCGAATTGACTCGCCGAATGACAAATTGCCGGCGCTGATCTTCGGCAGCGGCCCGCGGCCGGCCAAGTGCCGGGTGAGCATCGAGGAGAGTTCGCAGTTTGCCTCCGCGCTGTTGCTATGCGCCGAGGCTGGCCGATGGCAGGTGCAGGTGACGTTCGTATGGCGGCGTCGCGAGCGACTAATAGCCAAGTGCGGCAAGGGTGTCCGAAGGCAGGTGGAGGTGACGGGGGAGAGCGCGGAGGAGTCAGCGTACGTGGCCATGACGGCAAAGCTGATCAAGGCGTTTCCAAAGGCCGGGGGGATTTTTCAGATTGAGCCGGATGCGTCGAGCGCCAGCTATTTTTGGGCGGCGGGTTTCCTGCTCGCGTCAGCGGCGGTGAGTGTTCGAGCGGGGCCGGCATCCGATTGGCAGGTGGATGCAGCGTTCCCCCGATTTCTGCCGCTACCGGCGGCCATTTCGCGCCGGACGGAGCTGGGCGACAGCATCATGACGGCGGTGGTGCTGGCGCCGTTTTCAAACCAGGCGGTTCGGTTCACCGACCTGGGCCGCCTGCGCGTGCAGGAGTGCGAGCGGGTCGCGGCCCTGCGCACGGAGCTGACCCGCTGCGGCGCGAAGGTGATCGAGGAGGCGGATACGCTGACGGTTTTCCCGTCCCAACTCCACGGCGCCGACATCGAGACTTACGGGGACCATCGCATGGCGATGTGCTTTGCAATTCTGGGATTGAAAGTTGCGGGCATTCGACTCAAGAATCCTTCGTGCGTGAAGAAGACGTTCCCGGATTTCTACCAGAAGCTGGCTGGCCCGCCACCGGCCGGGCTGGGGGCGAGGATTCTGGACGGAAAGCGCGGGCGCGCTCTGGGAGAGGGCGAGCTGTTTGCGGAATGACACGTAAAATCACATGTTGCAGGCGAAAACCAAGACACCGGTCGTAATTGCCATTGACGGGACGAGTGCGAGCGGCAAGAGCACCAATTCCAAACTGGTGGCCAAGGCGCTGGGCTTCGTGCATGTGGATACGGGGGCGATGTATCGCACACTGGCGTGGCATTGCCTGAAGCAGCGGGTGGATGTGCAGAACGCCAAGGCCGTGGGGGCGCTCTGCCGCCGGTGGAAGACCTCCCTCAAATGCACCGACGGCAACGCCTACTTGGTAGTGGACGGCTATTATCCGGCCAAGGAAATCCGCACAGCGGAAGTGAGCGCGGCAGTGCCGCACGTGGCGGCGATTCCCAAAGTGCGCGAGTGGATGAAGAAGACGCAACGGGACTGCCTCAAGTTCGGCAACCTGGTTATGGAAGGGCGGGACATCGGCACGAATGTGTTCCCGGAAACAGATTTCAAGTATTACCTGGATGCGCGCCTGGAAGAGCGGTCGCGGCGCCGGGCGGCAGACGGCATCCAGGAGAACCTGGCGGCGCGCGACCAGCGCGACAGCCAGCGCGCCGCCGCGCCGCTGATGATCGCCTTGGGGGCCAAGGTCATTAATAATTCGCAGATGACCGCGGAGCAGACCAGCGGAACGATTCTGGCGGATATCAAGAGGCGGCTGGCGGAACGGGAGAAGGCCAAAGTCCAAAGTCTAAAGTCCAAAGTCTAAGGTCTAAAGTCCGAAGGCCGAAGTGCGAAGCCCGCTCCATGAACATTTGCTATTTCATCGGCTGGTGCGGTTTCCGAGCGCTCTACAAGTTCTATTTCCGGTGGCGGGTCTATAATGCCGAACGGGTGCCGCTCGAAGGAGCGGTAATCCTGGCGTCGAACCACGCCAGCTTCCTGGATCCGCCACTGGTCGGCTCGGGGGTGCGGCGCGGCATCAATTACCTCGCGCGGGAGAATCTGTTCCGCTTTCCAGTGATGGGCTGGGTCCTGCGGCAGTGGCAGGTGGTGCCGGTGGATCGCGATGGCGGGGGTGCAGTAGGACTTCGGGCCATTCTGGACCGGCTGCTGGCCGGCGGCGCCATCATCCTGTTTCCCGAAGGCACGCGGACGCGCGATGGCAAGCTCCAGCCGGCGCGCTCGGGTATCGGGCTTACCGTAATCAAATCGACGGCGCCGGTGGTGCCGGTGCGGGTGTTCGGAATGTTCGAGGCGTATGGCCGGCATTTGCGCTTCCCACGTCCGCGCCGGGTGGCGGTGAAGTACGGCCAGCCGATGCGCTTCGAACAACTGCGCGCGGAGGCGAAGGTGTGCTCAAAGGCGCGCCTCAAAGAAATCTACCAACAGGTGGCCGATGAAATCATGGCGGCGATTGCCAAGCTGGAGCCGCACGAAGACAAAACCCGGTTTCCGTGAGGCATCGTGCTTCAAGTTGCAGCGGTCAGACCTTAGGCTCCCAGCCCTTCCGGTAGGTGCGGCGGGAGAGGGCGGAAGCGGCATGGTCGCCAATGATCTTGCGCTCTTTGGGATCAAAGTTGATCGTGTGCCCCGTGCGCCAGGCGATGTTGCCCAGGTGACACAGCACCGTGCTCTTTTGGCCCTCGGCAATCTCGGCGCGCAATTCCTTGCCCTCGCGAATCCCGTCCAGGAAGTTGGCGAAATGAATCGAGTCGAAATCAAACAAGCCCTCGCGCTTGCCTTTGATCTCGCGGACGACTTTGTTGTTCAGATCATAGATGACGGAGTTGCTTCCGGCGAGGGACATGCAGCCCTTCTCACCGTAGAAATTCACGCCAAAGCCTGAGCCTTCGAACCCGCGCGGGGCGCAACTCTGGCCTTCCCAGGCGATGCCCTTGTCGGCGAAGTCGAACGTGGCGCTAATGGTATCCGGGGTTTCCCAGTCGTCCCGGTAGAAGTAACGATTGCCGCCGCAGGTGACGCGCCGCGGGAGTTCCACGTCCAGGCCCCAGCGGGCGAGATCGAGCGCATGGACGCCGTTGTTGCCGAGTTCGCCGGTGCCCCAGTTCCAGAACCAGTGCCAGTTGTAATGGATGATATTGTCGTGGAATGGCCGTTCGGGCGCGGGTCCCTGCCACAGGGAGTAATCGAGCCACTCCGGCACCGGGGCCGGCTTGCCGTGGCCGATCGAGGCGCGGTGGTTGGTGTACCACCCGCGAGCAAAGCACACCGTGCCCAGCTCGCCGGCGCGCAGGGCGTTGATGGCCTCGATCACCCAGGGCCAACTGCGCCGCTGGTTGCCCATTTGCACCACGCGTTTGTATTTGCGCGCGGCGGCGACCATCAGTTCGCTCTCGCGCAGGTTGTGGCTGCCGGGCTTCTCGACATAGACATGCTTGCCGGCGGCGCAGGCGAGGATGGTGGCGGGGGCGTGCCAGTGATCGGGCGTGGCAATGGAAACAGCATCCACGTCGGGATTATCCAGGATGCGGCGAAAGTCCTTCACGCCCTGGGGCTTGCGTTGCTGCTTCTTGGCGACGGCAGCAATGCCCTTCGCGACCGCGCCGCTGTCCACGTCGCAGATGTAGCCGATCTCGGCCTCAGGCAGGGCCAGATAGCCGGCGATGTGGGCCATCCCGCGGCCATTGCAGCCAATGATGGCGACCACGACCTTTTCGTTCGGGCTCCTGGCCGCGCGCACCGAGAAGGCACTGCCGAAAGCGGCCAGGCCCGCAGTGAGAACAGTGCTTTGTCTCAGGAAATCGCGGCGGGTGACTGAGTCAAACATGCCGCCATGAAAGTGATTCAGGCGAACTCTGGCAAGCAAACTTTGCCGCCGCCCGTCAGATGCCTAGATTCGAGAGCGTGTTGCTGATGGCGTTGACGATTCGAACGAGGCGGGGATGGGACTCCTCGAATCCCCGCACGGAGGAGCCGAGGCCTTCGAGTGAGAGTTTGAGCAGTTCCGGGTTCTGCTCCGTGCGAATGGCTTCGTGGGTGGAGACTTCCGTGAATCCGGCGATGCTTTGGGCCTGCTCCCCGTGCGTCTTGGACAGTTCAGCGACTTCCGATTTCAGCGTGCCGAGCAACTGGAGGAGTTCACGCCGGCGCTCCTCATTGACGGCCTCGGCGCCCTGGATGCGGGCTTCGATCTTGCCTATGGTGTCCTCGATCATCGCTTTGCTCTCGGTTCCAGGCTCAAGATAATCATCCACACCGGGCAGGCAAGCAAAACCCACAGCAGCAAAACCCGCCGGCGTCCGGCAGACGGCCTGATGATCAGGCCGTCCGCACAAAGTCCAAGATGACCGACGGCACGCGGGTGTCGAAGCCTGCCTCGTCCAGCATCCCTCAGTCGTTTGGGTCAGCGAGTGTGAAGCCGTTGGAGGTCATTTGGATCTGTCGCACTGCAGCGAAGGAATAATTGGATTTGCGCACGATTTCAGTTCCAGGTAGAGTTGACTAATGACAGCAGCGAAAGTCATTGATGAAATCATGCATCTTCCGCGTGAAGAACAATCACGCGTCCTCGAATTTGCTTTCGACCTGGCGCGCAAACGTCAGCTTTAGGGAAAGGAGCTCTCCGCGTTGGCGCAACGGATGGTGGATGCAGACGATCCCGCCGAAGTGGAAAGACTGAAGTCTGAAATCACGCGTGGCTTTTACGGGGATTGACCGTGCCGCGCATTCGGCGACAGCATCTCCCCCGGGACTTATGGGCGCACCTGCTGGAGCGCGTCAAGAGCCGCCACATTGCTGTTGATCAACTTGGGCTGCTGGCTGACTGGCTGGCCACAGAGCCTGAGGTTCCGCCTGGAAACTGGTTCAAGAGATTCCCCGGAATCATCGTATGCGGTGAGGGCGAATTAAACAGAACTTTTCTTCAGGCCGGGCAAGCTGCAATGGGTCAGGAATTGAAGTGATCGGGCCGAGCGAGGGCATCTTGCCCAGGTTACGTTCGGGCTTTCGTCCGAAACGCTACGCCCTCCTTTGCTTTGGCGGAGGATAAACGATCAACTTCGGCCCATCGAATTGGGGTGACCAACCGGATTCGCACTAGCCTAACTTCCCCGCAGCCATGCAAAATCCTCAAATTCCTTAGGAAAACCACAGTTCGATACTTGCTACCGGTAGGCAATAAAACCACGAAAACCCCTGCTTTATTGGGCTTTTTGAAAA
>JBEKJO010000071.1:0-29096 GCA_050011195.1 Verrucomicrobiota bacterium
GCGCATAGAGTCCGTATTGCGTGTGCAGGCGCTCATCGGGGTAGGCGTTCCACAGACCTCGCGTGCAGGCGTGTTTGCGCCAGATCCACCGACGCAGCCGGTTGCGGCTGTAGCGGTTCATGACTGATATGCTGTTGCGGTAGTGGAAGTAGCCCGCCCAGCCTCGCAATACTTGGTTGGCTTCTCTGACCACGTCGCGGATAGGTCTGCCTATCATCCAGTGGTTGAGGATTCCTCCCAGGGCCTCGCGCAGCGCTTGGCGGCTTTTCTGACTGGGTTCCACAGGCAGATACCGGCGGTGCTTGAGCGACTTGCGCCAGGTGAGGTTATACCATCTCTACTTCGTGATGGCACCATCATGGTGGCAGCGTAATCATTAGGCATGCCGAAACGATTCCATCTAAACCGGCCGGATCTGGCTCCGGCCATCGCTGAGCGTCTGGCCGCCGGTCAAAACGTCGCAGACCAACAACGTTTGCTGGCCCTGCGCCTGGCCGCCAGCGGTCAACTGACCGCCGCCCAAATTGCCGAGCAGATGGCCATCAGCCGACGGCAGTTCTTCAATTGGGTCAGCGCGCTCAAAGCGGGTGGGGTTGCGGGGTTGCTGGCGCGGGCGCATGGCGGCGGTCCTGCGCCGCGGGTGCAAGGCCAGGCGCTGGAAGAGTTTCAAGCCGGCTTGCAGGCAGGCCGGTGGAAACGAGCCCAGGAAATTCAGCAGTGGCTCCGCAGTCGGCATCGGATGGAACTGGGGTTGAAAGGAGGGTATTACTGGCTGGGAAAATTGGGCGGGGTCTTGAAGGTGCCGCGCCAGGCCCACGCGAAAAAAGACGCGGCCCAGGCGGTCCAGTTCCAGCAGCAGCTCTGCGCCAAGCTCAAGAACTTGAACGTGGCTGGTGGAAAACCCGTGCGCATCTCGCCTGGGTGGCCGATGAGCATCGTTAGGGGCTGATCCCGGTCGTGCGCCAGTGCTGGACCTTGCGGGGCGAGCGACCCACTGCGCCGTATCAAACCCGGTATGAGTGGGGTTATCTCTACTCGGCCCTGGAGGTGGACGGAAAGCCTGCGGCGCAGTTTTTGTGCCTGCCGCGGGTGGACTTGGAGATGAGCCGGTTGTTCCTGGAGCATTTGGCCGCCCTTGATCCGCAGGGGCCGAGCATCTGGTCATTCAGGATCGGGCGAGGTTTCATCTCAACCCGGAACTCCATGAACTGCCGGCGGGCGTCCAGGTGCTCCCGCTGCCGCCCTACAGTCCGGAACTCAACCCGGTGGAAGCGATCCGTCATCAAGGATCGTATTGGGAACACGCTGTGGGCGACGCTGGAGGCGCTGGAGGAGGCGATCGGTGAGGAACTCCGACCGATCTATGAAAGTGCGGAACGAGTGCGGAGCCTGGTTTCACACGGCTGGCTTATCGACCAAGTAAACGCTACCGCAGCCACCAATAGTGCATTTGCGTGATAGAGGGGGTATTAAGGGATCTACAGTTCTGCCATCCGCAAGAGGTTGTCGGGGACCTGCCTTCCGAGGTCCGCAGCCGGGTGGCGGAGTACCTGGATGCCGGTGATTGCTGGACCTATTTTATGGGCTGTTCCTGGTGCAGATTCCACTGTGGCATTCCTAACCAAGCAATGGGCAGTGAAGAACTGACGGATGGGCAGTGGGTTTGGCCGGCCGGCCTCTCGCACTATGTTCGTGTCCACAACATCACGCTGCCCGATGAGTTCATCGCGCACGTGCTCACGCACGATCCTCCCCGCGGCCGCAGATTTGATCCCCTCTGTTCGGATGTTCGGCCCCTGGAGCATGCCACCACAGAGCGGCCTTCTCTCGACTTCTGGAGAGCCTGGTGTGCTCGACAGCGATCCCCTGCGCAGTGGGAACAGCTGCGGCGCGCCCAGGCCCAAGCGGCGGCGGAAGAGGAGAAGCAGACCACCCGACAAATCGCCCAACTGGTCGCCGAGCGCGGACTCTCAGACCACCACTGCCTCTGGATGGGATGCACAGAGAAGGCGCTGGCTGGCATGCGCATTTGCGCAAAGCACAGCATTACCGGGCGCAGAGTGGCGGCTTCGGATACGGAGCAGTTGCTCCAGCCTGTCGATCCGCTGCAACGCAGGCCAGTGCGAGCAAAGTTGTGGCACGGAGTGTTATATTAGTAGGTCGTTACACCATAAATCACACCATTCGTCAGTATGAGCGTGATTCCATGTCCCGAGTTTGTCTGGATATTGATAGTTTGAGTCAACCCAACCGGCGGCAAATTGTATGGCCTAATCCGGTAAACCCGACACTCACCATTGACAAAATTGGTCCCGGTCAATAGATCACTTTCCGTCCACGTCTTACCAGTCCACACTTCTTTTACTGTGACGGGACTAAGCAATTGCGGTATTGTGCTGAGATCGAGCGTGAGATTCGTCCTATATCCCGGCGTCTGGTCGAGATTCATCAGCGATACTGCCCACTCCGTAGGTTGGCTGGCCGAGCCTAAAGGCTTGACCAAAGCTAAGGAGTTTGGCGTCTGGTACCCCAGATGCGCGACAACCTGAGCCGGATCATTCAAAATCGCAAGCGCCGCAGTGTTAGTCAGAATATCCATCGTTCGTGTGACATTCGTGAGATTGCCTGGCACAGGGTTGCCACTCCACCCGAGTTGGTCGAACATAGCAGACAGCACATACTCACCACCAATCATAATGTTGAAGCTCGCGGTGGCCTGAAACTGTTGGTGCCAGTTCGTAGCCGCGTAGTTACCTGCTCCAAAACCGTAGTTCAACCACAAACATGGGACCGCCTTGGTGTACCAGTTGGCGTTTGTCACATATTCCAAGCCTTGGTCCAAATAGTCGTAACCAAAGCTGACATCATCGGTCGCAAATCGTGAGTTCAGGACCTGCTGCGCGACGGGCGAATCGTATGGCTCCTCCATATGGCCCTCAATGAAAAGCGGCGTCCGGTTGTTGCTAAGATACAAAACGTCCGCGGTCTTGGAAAACGTTTCGAGCCAGTTGTTTGTGATGGCGCCAATATTCAGTCCATCTAGCTTTACATAATCAATGTTAAAATTGGCAAGTGTTTCTGCGTCCTGCTGCGGATAATTTACTCCTGTCGTACCGCCGGGCACCGGTTGAAGATACAATCCCACTTTGAATCCCCAAGCATGTAACATATTTACAAAAGCAGTCATATCGGAAAAGGCAGTCGTGCAAACTTCGAGATGGCCACCTGCATCCCGTGTCGCAGGTGAACCATAGCATGGGGCATACCATCCATCATCTATCTCAAACCACGAAAAACCTGCTGCTAACAAACCATTAGTAACGAACATATAAGCGACATTGGTGAGCATAGCTTGGTTTAGCAATACCTGCATATCATTCCAGGTGTTCCACCCCATTGGGGGCGTGGGAAACACTCGCAATGTTGCATTTGGCTTGTCAACCAAAATGAACGGAAGATTCTGCACATTGCTGAACTGTGGATATACGTTGGTCAATCCTGTCGCATCTCCGGTAAACGTCCCAGTAAACGTCCCGTTCATTGTTCCCCCCACCGCAATGCCCGCGACCGCGGTGTTCGTTACCACCCCCAGCAGAGCGGACCCCCCATGCCCGTTCGTCAGCACATCTGGCACTGGCCACTGTGGACCACAGTAGTTGGAGCAAGTTAGAGTGGTTTCATAATACAACAAGGCGTTGGTTGAAAATGTGCCCGTTGTCATGTTGGAAACCCCTAATGCCATCAACTGCCAGGGAGTTCGGAAATCATTTTCCACGTCGAGCAACAATGTCACTCCGCTTGAATTGGTGCAAAACAGGGCACTATGCCCGTCCGAGCCACTTTGCG
Source organism: Verrucomicrobiota bacterium (assembly GCA_050011195.1). Lineage (GTDB taxonomy): Bacteria > Verrucomicrobiota > Verrucomicrobiia > Limisphaerales > UBA8199 > PALSA-1440. The sequence goes on from JBEKJO010000071.1 coordinate 3,847, forward strand.
TAAAAAGTCCATTCGCAATCAGATTCGTTGCCTCGCTCAGAGAGTATTGCGAACAGTAATAGCCGAAGTAACTATCAGGCGGTGCGTTCGTTAATGCCCTTAGCGGCCCGATGCTCGCGCCACCTGAATAAAGCAGCGTCAGATTCGTCGCCGTTGACCCACCCGTCACCCCGCCCCCGCCTGACAGATTCGTCAGCCCGGCGCCATTGCCACTGTAGGTTCCGCCAATGCTCCTGTTCCCCGTGCTAAAGCTGTTCATATTCGTGTCGATCCAGCAGTAAGCCCCCGTCGCCTTGTTGCTGCTCCATACGCTCCCGTCCGCGCTAATCCAGTTCGTGACGTTCCCAGACTGCATCGAAAAGTTGGTAGTCGAAAAGCGGCCAATCGTTCCGCTGCCAATATAGCCGCCGTTAGTCAGAGCGCCGATACCGGTCCCTGCCAGCGCCAACTGCGCCGCCGTCGCCGCGTCCAGCGCGTTGCTGTTCACCGTCCCGGCCTGGATGTTGGCGCCATTGAGGTTAGTCCCTCCGGCCAGGTTGCCGGAGAACGTGCCCGACAGCGTCGTCGCGGTGGCCGCGTTGGCGGAAAAGATGGCGTAAGGCGCTGGTGTCAGAAGTTGACGTGGCGCTAAAGCCGCGAATGCCCCAGTGCTGCCGTTGGTCCGCACCCCAGCCTGCAGCCAGCGGTCAGTCCCAAGGAATGCCCCCGCCCCGAAGTTGAGTGCCACGGCAAAAAGGCCATTGCTCACCGCCACTTCTGCATTGGTGATGGCGAGGTTGACTTGGTTGCCGCCAGAGGGAGCATCAAAAAGCTGGAAAGTGAAGTCGTACTGGCCGTTGACCGGACCGCTGGCGTCAGAGAGACGGCCTTGGTAGGTGAAGGCGTTCGTTTGCGCCGCGCACTCGCGCCCGGCAAAAGATAATGCCAGAGCCAAAACGAGCTGCGCTTGGGTTCGGATTATTCGGCTCAATCTCATTTGCGACTCCTTCCCAATGGATGCCAGCGAAGAGAATCTCGGAGGGCCGAAAAACGAAGGGCGCCAGCCCAACGTGCCCGGACAGTGGCCCCGCGAGGCGCCAAAACCAAGAACACGCCAGACTGCGCCGATGGGCGCGAGCCGTGACGGTCTTGGTATTGAAAATTCACGGTTTTCTGTCCAACCGAACCCATCCTCGCCAAATTGTCATTTCGCCCCGATTCAACGCCCATTCCCCAAAGAAGTCAAAGCCCTTTTTCTGCGCTTGTTCTGCGGGTTTGAGGCAGCGCGGCGGGCTTTCAGATTGTGGATCGCACCACCTGTAAACCTGCACGGGTTCTTTGAAGCCTTTGAGGTTTTCACGCGACGGCGCAAGTATTTCCCTAAACTGTGGCCAATATTTGTTCTGCCGACCCCGGACCTGGTTGTAAAACTCATTATTCATCAAGATCTTCTGCGGCTTCGCCTTCTGTAAATGCCGGAATGTGAGGTCTGTGCCCTTCCCATGGACATCATTCATTCCCGGGATGAACGACATGTTGTGCGCATCTTTGCAAAAGGCGACAGCCACCTGCACCTCCGTCTTCGGGTAACAACGCCGGGGGAGAGCAGCGTTATGTGTCCTATGTCGAGCGGCGCAGGCAGATGATGAAATTCGTATTGAAGCCGTCATCCCACCATTTGTCCTTGTAGAATGGGACGCTTGTCTTTGGGCGTGGGACTCATTTGCGCCATGCTGTTCATGAAGCCGATCCGCACCTGGCCAGCGTCAAACCAGCAGGTGACGGTGTCGTGGTGCGGGGTTTCGTAATAGCGCAGCATCATCTCGAAAGCGTTCGGCTCCTTCCACGTGCCGCTGGCGGCGAGCTTGGATTTGGTCCCGCTGGGAGGCGCGCCGCCCGAGACGAATCTCGGCGGGGTGCCGGGCAACGCGGTTTCGCCACGCTGCCATCGCTCGAGGCCACAGGCGATAGGATATTCGCCCTGACCGTCTCGCAAGGTGAAGATGCAGCGGTCATTACGGAAGGCGAAGGATACGGTTCGCATGCCCAAGCTGTTGGGGTCGAGCGTGAAGGTCTTTTCGGAAACGCGGCTCGCGAGGGGGGAGGAGCACTGTCCTCTCGGGGGCGTCAGCGCCAGCGAGGAGAGCGTTTGCCGCAGTTGCGCCTGTGCCCGCGAGTCGCGGGGCAGGGGCTGTTGTTTCATCGCCGGCAGCAGACGCTGCCAGACCAAGTCGAGCTCGCCTTGCAGGTCGCCGGTTTCGGCGGTAATGGCCACCACGGCGTCCTGGTCCGGTATCACAATCATATACTGCCCGAAGGCGCCATCGCTGCGAAAGGCGTGATGCCGGCAGCGCCAGAATTGGTAACAATAGCCTTGGAGCCAGTCGTTTTGGTCGTTGGGACGGCTTGGCTTGGCGGGCAGGGGCTGCTGGATCTTGAAGGTGGTGGCCTCTTCGACCCAGTGGGCGGGGAGTATCTGCCGGCCCTGCCAGGCGCCTTTTTGGCGATACAGCTCGCCGAATTTCGCCAGGCCTTCGGTTTGAATGCTCAGGCCCCAGCCGCCGACGTTGATGCCGCGAGGACAGGTTTCCCAGGTCGCGCCTTGGATGCCCAACGGCGTGAACAGCCGTGGCTCGAGGTAATCAAGGAGCTTCTGCCCGGTAACCTGTTGGACGATGGCCGACAGCATGTACGTGGCGGCGCTGTTATACATGAATAGGGTGCCCGGCGGGTTGTCAATAGGCCACTCCAGAAAGGCTCTCACCCAGTTGTCCTTCTCCACCATTGTCGACGTCGGTTCCTTCGCGTTGCCGACTGACATCGTGAGCAGGTCCTTTACCCGCAACGCCGCCAGATGCTCGCTTACTTGCTGGGGCAGATCGTGCGGGAAGAACGACACGACCCGGTCGTCCACCCGAAGCTCTTCTTCCGCCACGGCGAAACCCACCGCTGTGGAGGTGAAGCTCTTGCTCAACGAATACAAGGTGTGATTGAACTTCGGCCCGTAGGGCGACCACCATCCTTCGGCCACAACCCGGCCGTGGCGGACCAGCATAAAGCTATGCAACTCATGTTTGCTCTGCCGGACGGCTTCTAGGAACGCCAGGATGCCGGCCGACGAAACGCCTTCAGCTTCGGGCGTGCTGCGGGGGAGCTTGTCCGCGCCAGCCGCTTGCCGGGTTGTCCCGCACCCGGAGACGAACGAAAGCAGGCCCACGCCGGCTGCCCCGACACCAACCTGTCTGAGAAACATTCTGCGATTCAAGGTCATGCCCAGAGTGTTTCGCCATCACGATCCGAAAGACAAGCTCAATGGCATCGACGGCAGCGGCAGTTATGACGGATGGATAAAAGAGCTGATGGAGGGCAAAGGCATGGAGCGCCCGAGCGACGCCGCAGCCCTGGATGTGACGTTCAAGAAGGCCCCGGAATCCAAGAAGAAGCTGGGGCAGCAAAAGGAGTTTAGGATGCAAAGCGGGGCCGGGGGCCGGAAACGTCCCGCGACCGGGCTTCACGGCACGCCGAGGCCGTAGAAACGGCGGGCATAATTCGTCCACTGCGGGTCGCTGAAATAAACCGGGGCGCCGGTGAGGGTGTTGGTTTGCAGCGGAGACCAGACAGGATTGGCGAGATTCGTGCAGGCTTCCACCACGACGACAAAGCCACTGTTTCCGGTGATGGTGAACCCAAACTGGTTCGTTTGCACGCCGAAGCTGGCGCCACTGGTCTGCACTTGGACGTTCCAAAGCACGGCTGGAATCTCGGCATTGGTGGAGAAGTCACCCCAGCCGGTGGTCCCCGGCAAGTAATAGGCGGTCACATTGGTGTCATACTCGAACACAGACCAATCAGCGCTCGGGGCGTCACCTTGGAAATAGAGTCCCGTCAGGTTGCTGCAGGAAGCGAACGCATACGACCCGAGGCTGGCGACGCTGCCGGGGATGGTAACGCTGGTCAGGCCGGTGCAGTCACCGAACGCATCGTCCTCGATATTGGTGACGCTGTTGGGGATGGTAATGCCAGTCAGGTTGGTGCGGTAATAGAACGCATAGTCGCTGATGGTGGTGACGGGCAGGGCATTGATCGTGCTGGGGATGGTCACCGTAGCGAGGGAGCCGGTGTATCCCGTGATGGAGACCGCGCCGTAATTGATCATGTAGGTGAATTGGGCTTGCAGCACGGCGGGCAGCGTCAAGAGCAACAGCAGCGGCAGCAACTTGGTGGCGCAGGCGCTTTTGACAACAGGAAATTGTTTTTTGGACGCTCCGCCGGGGAGGGAGAATTGGTTGCTGGTTGCGCTCATGTTTGACCGCTTTTTGCCAATGGTATCGGACCGCGGGGCAGGGGTCAAGCTGGTAGATTATTTTGCACCCCCAGCTTTCTCCCCATCGGATGGGGGAGGGACGACGGCGACCAAGGGCGCGGTCACCAGCCGTGGTGGACATCAGATGTTGAAGGAAATCTAATTGATTTGCCTGGCAGGCTGTTGTGCCCAAGAGCCAAGATCCTTTGGCTTCTAGTTTCTCAGTATTGCGAAAACGGGGCAAAAGTGTCCAGAAAGTGGACATCAACGAGGTCTGGGAGGAGATAAAATGAGTGATGCACATGGGAGTACTACCGTACAGACACCGGACCCCCACCGTACAGCCACGCCTGCTTCCAGGTTACGGGGTTGGTGGTGTCTCAAAACTGGACAGATTCAGATTTCCAGGGAAAGCGGGCGTTTGTTGGTGGCGCTCGGGGTGGCCAAGTTTTAATTTGCTAATGGCAACTGCGCCTGGCAGGGGCACTATTGCTGCGACACATAAGCCCCTGACGCGAGCCCGGCCCTCACCCCATCTGATGGCGGGAGAGACGATGGCAGCCAATAGTGCAGTCGCAGGCCGCGCTTGTAAGTGATTGCGCTGCCGCCGGGCGGGAACAAGTTCTACCCCCTCATAAAATAGGCCGGGCGGTCGTCGGGAACGCGCCGGTTGCCGCGCCCCCAGGCTCAGGCCGCCACGATATTCACCAGTTTCTTGGGCAGGACGATGATTTTCCTGACCGTCTTGCCTTCCAGGAACGGTTTCACCTTGTCGGAAGCCCTGGCGGCGGTCTCCAAGTCGGCCGGGGAAGCGCCGGCGGGAACTTTGATCACGTCCCGGAGTTTGCCGTTGACCTGGACGGGGATTTCCAGGGTGTCTTCGACGAGCAAAGCAGGATCGAACGCGGGCCAGGGGGCGTAGGCAAGGCTGGGGGCGTGTGGCGTGTGGCGCGTGGCGTGGAGTTTGGCCCAGAGTTCTTCGGCGAGGTGCGGGGCAAAGGGCTGGAGCAGGATCAGAAAGTCGCGCAGGACGCAACGGGGCTCGGTTTCCCACGTCATCGCCTCGTTGATAAAGACCATGAGGGCGGAAATGGCGGTGTTGAATCGGAGGCCGTCCAGGTCCTCGGTCACTTTCTTGATGCAGGCGTGGAGTGCTTTGAGCTGGGCGGCGGTAGGCCGGGTGTCGGCGATGCCGGGGGCAAGCAGGATTTTCCCCAGCAACTCCGCGCCGCGCTGCGGTTCGGCGGTGAGGCACTGCTCGAATTCGGTCTCGCTCTGCTCGTCCACAAACAAACGCCACACGCGGCCCAGAAACCGATAGACGCCTTCCACACTTTTCGTGCTCCACGGCTTCACCATCTCCAGCGGCCCCATGAACATCTCGTAAAGGCGGAACGCGTCGGCGCCATACTCGACGAGGATGTCGTCGGGGTTGATGACGTTGCCGCGGGACTTGGACATTTTCTGGCCGTCTTCGCCGAGGATCAGGCCCTGGTTGACAAGCCGGTAAAAGGGTTCCGGGGTCGAGACGTGGCCGAGGTCGAACAGGACCTTGTGCCAGAACCGGGCGTAAAGGAGGTGGAGGACGGCGTGCTCGATGCCGCCGACGTAAAGGTCAACGCCGGGGGTGGATTTAGTTGATAGTTGATAGTTGATAGTTGATGGCTGGTCGGGCTTTGGCGCCCCGGCTGTTCCCATCCAGTAGTGTTCGGCCGCGGGGCCGCAGAAGGCGCGGTCGTTGTGGGCGTCGAGGTAGCGGAGGTAATACCAGCAACTGCCGGCCCACTGCGGCATGGTGTTGGTCTCGCGTTTAACTGTGCCGGGAACTTCAACAACCCAGTCGTGTGCGCGAGCGAGCGGAGGCTCACCATCCGGTGTTGGCTTATAATCGGTTAATTCCGGTGGCAGAAGCGGTAAAGCACTTTCGGGCAATGCCTCATGATAGAGGTAGCCGGTTTGGCCAGTGGCGTCTCTGATTGTGCCGAGCTTCCAAACGATTGGGAACGGCTCGCCCCAGTAGCGCTGACGGCTAAAGAGCCAGTCGCGGAGCTTGTAGTTAATGGCCTTCTTGCCGAGGCCCTGCGATTCCAGCCAGGCAGTGATTTTGCGCTTGGCCTCAGGAGTGGGGAGCCCGCTGATTGAAATGTCGGCGTTGGCAGAGTGGACTGAGATGCCGTCTTCCACATAGCCGCGCCAGTCTTTGCCTTCCGGCGATTGGACCACCTGGACGATGGGCAAATTGAACTTCGTGGCGAACTCGAAGTCGCGCGTGTCGTGCCCCGGCACAGCCATAATCGCGCCGGTGCCGTAGCTGGCGAGAACATAGTCGGCAATCCAGATCGGTATCCTTTCCCCATTCACCGGGTTGATGGCGTAAGCGCCGGTGAAGACGCCGGTTTTCTCCTTGGTCAGTTCGGTGCGTTCGAGGTCGCTCTTCTTGGCGACCTCTGCTTTGTATGCCTCTATTTGGGGACGTTGCGCCGGGGTGGTGATGGCGTCCACCAGTTTGTGTTCGGGCGCCAGCACCATGTAGGTCGCGCCAAACAGGGTGTCCGGCCTGGTCGTGAACACACGAATGCCTTTCTCGCACTCCGCATTCCGCATTCCGCAGTCAGCAATAGCAAAGTCCACCTCCGCCCCCTCGCTCCGTCCAATCCAGTTGCGCTGCATCTCCTTGAGCGAATCGCTCCATTCAATCGTGTCCAGATCCCGGAGCAAGCGTTCGGCGTAAGCGGTGATGCGGAGCATCCACTGGCGCATGGGTTTGCGGACGACCGGGAAGTCGCCGACTTCGCTCTTGCCGTCCACGACTTCTTCGTTGGCGAGCACGGTGCCGAGTTGCTCGCACCACCAGACCGGGGCTTCGGTGACGTAGGCCAGGCGCTTGGAATCGCGGTAGGCGCGGCGTTTCTGCTCAAGCTCTGGGAGCGGGACGCCCTTGGAACTGACAGGCGGGACGCGTGCCCCACTTTGGAGGTCGGGCGGATAGGGGAGAGTCTCGATTGGCTCGGCCTTGTTCGTTTCGGGATTGAACCACGAGTTGTAGAGCTTTAGGAAAATCCACTGGGTCCACTTGAAATACCGGGGGTCGGTGGTGTCGAGTTCGCGGCTCCAGTCATAGCTAAAGCCGAGCGACTTGATCTGGCGTTTGAAGGTGGCGATGTTCTGCTCGGTGGTCTGGCGCGGATGCTGGCGGGTCTTGATGGCGTATTGCTCGGCGGGCAGGCCGAAGGCGTCCCAGCCGATCGGATGGAGAACATTGTAACCGAGGGCGCGGCGATAGCGGGCGAGGATGTCCGTGGCGGTGTAGCCTTCGGGGTGACCGACGTGCAACCCCGCCCCGGACGGGTAGGGGAACATGTCGAGGATGTAAAACTTGGGCAGTTGCTCGGGTCGCGCCTTGGCGTGGCGCTCGGCAAAGGCATGGTTGGCGGGCACCGTTTCGCCCGGATTCCACGCGCGAAAAGTCTGGCGCTCGTCCCATTGGCGCTGCCACTTGGGTTCAATCAGATGGAACGGATATTGCCTGCGTCCGGATGCCATAAGCGCGGGAATATTGCGGAAAGCCGGTGGACAGACAATGGAAGAATTGACGCGCCGGAATTGAACTGCCGGCGTCACACCGCTTGGAATATCCCCATGTTGCCTGGCCGGCCGATCAGGGCTTTATTGTTTGCCCGACCGTTTTTATGCTTGAGGGGCATGGTCACTTTGCTCATTGCGACACGCAACAGGCACAAGGCCGGAGAGATTCGCGCGATTCTCGGAGAGGAGTTCCATTATCTGACGCTGAACGATGTTCCCAATCCGCCCGAGGTGATCGAGGACGCCGGGACGTTTGCCGGCAACGCGACCAAAAAGGCGGTGGCGCTGGCGAAGTGGTTGGGTGAGGCGCAGAGGCTGGAGTCCAACGTCGCAGGCATGGAGCCTGGAGCGCGGGCAGACCGACTGTATGTGCTCGCTGACGATTCCGGCCTGGAGGTCGATGCGTTGAGCGGCGCGCCGGGCGTTCATTCGGCGCGATTTGCGGCGCTGGATACCGGCCAGCCGGGCAATTCGCCCACCGCGGACAACAATGCCAAGCTGCTGCGGCTGCTGGGAGGCTTTCCACTCGACAAACGGACCGCCCGGTTTCGTTGTGTGGTGGCACTGACGCCCGTGCTCCGCCCAGAAAGCGAACGGGCCTCGCCGGTTTGCTGCGCGGATGAAGTCGAGTTGCAGACGGAGCTGTTCGAGGGCGCGTGTGAGGGGCGGATTGGTTTTGGGCCGCGCGGCCAGGGCGGGTTCGGCTACGACCCGTTGTTTATCCCAGAAGGTCACGAGGCGACGTTTGCCGAACTGGGCGAGGAGGTGAAGAACCAAATGAGCCACCGCGCCAAGGCGCTGGCGAAGCTGAAGGAGCGCCTGCTTTCCCTCAAGACCGGATAGCGGTCGGCCAAGGCAGGGCAATTTCAATCCGGGACGCGGAGGCGACGCCGAAGCAGGCCGTTGCTGGCGAGCATGCGGTAGGCGTGGTTGCCGAGGATGGCCTCGTGCCAGAACTCACCCCCGGCGCATTCGACAATGAGGCCGCCCGCCGCTATGTCCCAGAGGCGGATGCCTCGTTCGATGTAAGCATCGAACCGCCCGGTGGCCACATACGTCAAGGCCAGGGCGGCGGAGCCCATGATGCGGAGCTTGCGGACGTGATGCACGAGGTTGATAAAGTACGGCAGGGTGGCTTCCAGATTCTCGCGGGTCTTGGCGAAGCCGATGGACAGTATGGCCTCACGCAGTTTGTGGCGCCGGCTGACGCGAATGATCTTGCCGTTCAGTCGCGCCGCCTGGCCGCGAATGCCGGTCCATAGCTCGCCGCAGAAAGGATCGTAAACGATGCCCGCCAGGGTCTGGTAGCCGTCCTCGAATTCGGCGGCCATAGGTGTTTCCGCTCGCTGCTGGAGCGCGATGGACACGCACGCGTGCGGGATGCCGTAGGCGAAGTTGACCGTTCCATCAATCGGGTCCACGACCCAGCGGTATTCGGCGTCCGCACGGCCCGCGACGCCTTCCTCGCCGAGCAGGGCGACGTGAGGGAAAGTGCGTCGGAGGGCCTTCTCAATCAACCCCTGGCAGCGGACGTCCAGTTCGAGTTTGATGTCATGCTGCGTGACCGAGTGAGCCCGCTTGCTGGCGTGCAGGTGACGGCGCATCAACGCTCCCACCGACTGAGCGGCCCGAACGGCTGCCGCCTGCGCCTGCCCCAAATTGAGTTGTCTGGCTGGTTTGCTATTCATGGAGATCGCCCCACGCCTCTGATTGCGGTTGTGGGTCCTGGCGATGCCTTTGCGTTAACTACTTCGCGCGGGGCAGTGTCACTTCCTTCAGCGTCAGATTATACGAATACTGGTCGAAATAGATGTTCTTGTCTCCGCATTCAAGCTCGCCACGCTGGAAATCGACGTTGTCGGAGCGTAGGGAGCGTTTGGGCGGCGTGAGCGTTTGGCTATGGTCACAGTTGGCCACCATGCGGTACTGGTCCAAGCCGCCGAAGTAGAAGTCACGAATTTGCCGCCTTTGTTCCGGGGTCAGGGCGGTCCCGTAGCGCATCGCCAAGACGCCCATGCAGGGATCGACCGGCACCCAGCCGTAGGGCGCGAGGTAGATCTCCGACCAGTCATGAATATCCTTGCCGCCCGGGCAAGTGTCCCAGCCCGATTGCCAGCGTGCGGGAATGCCGTTGAGCCGGCACAGCGTAATAAAGAGCAGGGCTTCCTGGCCGCAATCCCCGTAACCTTTGGCCCGGCAATAGTCGCTGATGTTTCGGATCGTCGAATACTCGAGGGCGAAGCTGTATCTGATGTTCTCGGCGATCCAATCGAAGCATTTCTTCGCCTTGAGGCAGGGGTTTGTTTCGTCGCCGACGATCTGTTGCGACAGCGCGCGCATCTCCGGCGTAAAGACCACGTGCGGCGCTTCGCCCGTGAACCCTTTAACCGCGGGGTCGTTCGGATCGCATGGGCGGACATCTCCCGGCTTGATATCGAACGAAACGGCATGGGTTGTGTATTCGTATTCGATTTTGAACTGGGTGGGTGCCTTGTTTTTGGCAGGCTGCTCCAGATACACGCACCGGATCGGGCTCTCCTTACGGTCGATACGGCTCACGGAGGGCGAGGCGGAGATGAGCGCGAAGTCGTCCTGGAAAGGATAGTGACGCGGGATTGGCAGCCAGGCGCGGACGATTTCGCCGGCTGGCGCGGCGGTCGGCTTCGCCGTGACAGTCATGGTCACGTGAAAACGCTTGGGCAGGACATAAGGTTTCTTCTCGGCCAGCGCGGCCTTCCTGATCGCCGTACAACTTTCCAGGCGCGCCTTTTGGAGTGCGGGCGTATCCTTCGGCGGTGTGCGCCGTGCGTTTAGTTCGGGGTAGCGGAAGTAAAGATTGCTGACGCTGGTGTTGGCATAATAGCGTTGGCCGTCAATCTCACGACTCTCGAAACGCTCTTCGGCAAGCCAGCGGTCGTATTCCTCGGCCGTCAGGTTCTTCACCGAGTCCTTCAGTTCGGCGAACAGCTCGTCTTTGGTGAGGGGGAAGTCCTTCCTGATGCGCTCCAACCGGTCGAGTTCGAACTCCAGTTTCTTGCGTTCGGCAGCGGGCAGCGACTTGTCTTGCAGGGCGGTGCCGAGCAAGCCAGCGGCTTGTTTGAATTGGCCCTGAAGTTCCAGCCGGCTCGCTGCGCGCGCGGCATCCTGCTCCTGCCGGGCCAGGCAGTTTGCACTGAAAACCAACCACACGCCTGCGGCGACAAGAAGGCACTTTTTCATAGCTGCGCTCAGAATGCCTGCCGGTTGCAAAAGAATCAACCTTCTCGTGCGGCCCCGCAGTGCGTTCTCTCACCCCCGCAACAGTTCCAGTGCTCTCTTGACGCGGTCGCGTTTAGCCTGCCACTCCGCGAGGCGTTGCTGGTGCTCTTGCAACACGTGTGGTGGCGCTTTCGAGGTGAAGTTCGGATTGTTGAGCTTCTGCCCGGCCTTGGCGATTTCGCTTTCGATCTTCTCGAGCTCTTTCGCCAGGCGCGCCTTCTCCGCCGCTACGTCAATCAGGCCTTCGAGCGGCAGAAAGAGGTCGCCCCAGTCGGAGTGAACGGCAGGCGTGCCTTTCTTCGGCAGATGATGGGCGTCGATCTCCAGCGCTTCGGCGTTGAGCAGCAGCTTCAGGACTTCGGCCTCGTGCGGCAAAAGGTCCTTGGCCGGCTTGAAGACAAACTTAACCTTCTTGCTCGCCGGGATGTTGCCTTCGCGGCGCAGGTTCCGGCCCTGGGTGACCAGGTCGTATTTGGTGTTGACGAAATCGAGGCAGCCATCGTCCAGGCCATAGTGGTCGCGGAAATCCCGGTCGAGCGGCTTGGGCCACGGGGCAAACATAATGGTCTGGCCACCCTGGTTTTCCGGCATGTCTAGGTGATACCCCATCCCGTGCCAAAGTTCTTCCGTGATAAACGGCAGGAAAGGATGAAACAGCCGCAGGGTGTGGGAGAGGATAAAATCAATGACGGCGAGGGTGTTGGCGCGGCGCGATGCGGGTTGAGGGTTGAGGGTTGAGGGTTGAGGGTTTTCAGGGTTGCATGTTGCGTGTTGCGTGGAAAGCACCGCTTTGCTGGCCTCGACATACCAGTCGCAGTATTCGCTCCAGAAGAAGCGGTAGAGTGTTTGCGTCGCTTCGTTAAACCGATACTCCTCGAAGGCGGTAGTAATTTCGCGGATGGCCTGGTCCAGCTTGAGCAGAATCCATTTGTCGTCGCTGGTCAGCAGGCGGGGCTCAATTTCGGCTTGCACCTCGCCACCTTGCATCTGGCGGAAGCGGCAGGCGTTCCAGAGCTTGTTGCAGAAGTTGCGGCCCAACTCGACATCCTTCTCGTCGAAGAGCACGTCCTGCCCAAGCGGGGCGCTGCGCATCGTGCCGAAGCGCAGCGCATCGGCGCCGTATTTGCCGATGAGTTCGAGCGGGTCGGGCGAGTTGCCAAGACTCTTGCTCATCTTGCGGCCCAGCTTGTCGCGGATGATGCCGGTGAAATAGACGTTGCGGAACGGCAGGTCCCCCATGAACTCGTAGCCCGCCATGATCATCCGCGCCACCCAGAAGAAGATGATGTCCGGGCCGGTGACCAGGTCGCTGGTGGGATAGAACTTCTTGAGCGTCGGCGTCTGCTCCGGCCAGCCCATCGTGGCAAACGGCCACAGCCACGAACTGAACCAGGTGTCGAGGACGTCGGGGTCTTGTTGCCAGCCTTCGCCTGGAGACTCAATTTGGCAGCGAACAAACGTCGTATCGGCATTGACATCCTCAAACAGCCGGCTTATTAATGTATTAGCGCCCGATGTAGGCCGGGTCGGCTTGTCGGTAACGGCAGCCAGCGCCGGAGACGCACCGTCGGGCGCGTTTGCTTTGAAAAGCTGGTGGTCGTAGAGCTTTTGGCCATCCAGGTGTTCCTTCACAGTGATCTTTACCTGGTACAACTCCCCTCCAACACGGGCTGCCGCGACAAAGAGGTGCACACACTTGAAATGCTCGCTCGCCGGCACGTGCCAGAGCGTGCCCATCTTTAGCGCCGTGCGGATGATTTCTGGGAGCGCCGCTACAACCTTGATATTGGCTGGGCCTTGATGAGTGAAGGCGTGTTCGAGGCTGGCCGGGCGCACCAGAATCTTCCAGCCGGTCTCATCATTATGGAAGGTCCTATTTAGCAGTGAGTGTTGTTGAGCGAAACCCCAGGCTGAGGCGCGAAGTTCCTTAATGTTCTCGCCGGGAAGTTCCTTTCCCGTCAGCTCGATTATTGGGACCAGTTGAGAGAGTTTGGCGCTTGCCTCCCGGTTATACCACACGGGAACCCGATGTCCCCACCAAAGCTGGCGGCTGATGCACCAGTCACGGAGGTTGTGCATCCAATGGCTGTAAGTTTTCTCCCAGCGGGTTGGGTGGAAGCGCATTCTCGGGTAGGGCCCGCTGTCCTCAGCGGGCCGCTTTTCGCTAATACCGGACGGCGCGGTGGGGACACCGCGCCCTACCTCGTCGGCCTGTTCCACGCAAGCAGTCGCCTTCTCCACGCTCGGATACTTGAGGAACCACTGCTCGCTCAGGTACGGCTCGATGGGCACGTGGCTGCGCTGGCTGTAGCCGACGTTGTGGACGTAGTCCTCGACCTTGAGCAGCAGGCCCTGCTCGGTCAGTTCCTCCACCACGGCCTGCCGCGCTTCCATGCGGTCTATGCCGTCGAAATCTGCCCCGGCTGCCTCGGTCATGTTGCCATCTGGGCCAATCACGACGGTGAACGGGAGACTGTGGCGCAGGGCGATCTGGTAGTCCGCCGGATCGTGGGCGGGCGTCACCTTCACGCAGCCGGTGCCGAAGTTCGGGTCCACCAGTTCATCCGCAATGACGGGGATGGGCTTGTTCTGCAAGGGCAGCAGGCAGCGGCAGCCAACGATCTTCTGGTAGCGCAGGTCCTTCGGGTTGACGGCCACGGCTTCATCGCCGAGCATCGTTTCGGGGCGTGTGGTGGCGACCACGAGGAATTCGTTGGTCTTGGGCTGGCCCTTCTCATTAAGAAGCGGGTACTTGAGGTGCCACAGGTGGCCTTTTTCCTCGATCATCTCGACCTCCTCATCGGAGAGGGCGGTGCGGGCGGCGGGGTCCCAGTTCACCATGCGTTTGCCACGGTAAATGAGGCCCTTCTTGTATAGGTCCACGAAGACCTTCTGCACGCAGCGCGAGTAGGCCGGGTCCATCGTGAACCGCTCGCGGGTCCAGTCGCACGAGCAGCCGAGCTTCTTGAGCTGTTGGATGATGATGCCCCCGTGCTTTTCTTTCCACGCCCAGACGTGTTCGAGGAACTTCTCCCGCCCCAAATCGTCGCGGTGCTTCATCACCCCCTGCTTGCGGAGGGTCTTTTCGACGACTGCCTGCGTAGCGATGCCGGCATGGTCGGTGCCGGGCAGCCAAAGCACTTCCTTGCCATCCATGCGGGCCTTGCGGGCGAGAATGTCTTGAATGGTGTTGTTGAGCACGTGCCCCATGTGCAACATGCCCGTGACGTTGGGAGGCGGGATGACAATCGAATATGCGGGTTTGGCTGACGCGGGATCGGCGACGAAGCAATTGTGCTTCAGCCAGAAGCCATACCACTTCTCCTCGACCGACTGCGGTTCGTAGGCCTTCGGGACCTCAGACATATCACGCGTTCATCAACACGTATTCCATGCTGTCCACGAGGGCCTGGAGGCTGGCGGTGATGATGTTTTCGCTGACGCCTACCGTTCCCCACTCCCGCTTGCCATTGGTGGAGGTGATGAGCACGCGGGTCTTGGCGGCAGTGCCGGCGACACCGTCGAGGATTCGCACCTTGTAGTCCGTGAGTTGGACCTTCTTGAGAGCGGGGAAAAAGCGGCCCAGTGCCTGACGCAGCGCACCGTCAAGGGCGTTGACCGGCCCATCTCCCTCAGCAGCCGTGTGGGCGGTCCGAGTCCCGGCCCGGACCTTGACGGTTGCCTCACAAACGGAGGTGCCGCCGTGGCTGCGGATGGAGACATGATACCCGTCCACGGTGAAGGGCAAGGGACGGTGCTTGAGGGTCCTGCGGATCAAGAGCGCCAGCGAGGCCTCGGCAGCTTCGTATTCATAGCCCAGCCCTTCCAGCCGCTTGACCTCGGCGGTGATGGCGCGGGTTTCCGGCGCATCCGGCGCCAGCGTGAAGCCAAGCTCAGCCGCCTTCATCAGGATATTGGTGCGGCCCGACATGTCGCTGACGAGCACGCGCCGATAGTTGCCGACGGCTTCGGGGTTGATGTGCTCGTAGCTGCGCGCGACGCGGCCAATGGCGTGCACGTGCATGCCGCCTTTATGGGCAAAGGCAGTCTGGCCGACCCACGGCTGGCGCGGATCGTGCCGCACATTGGCGATTTCGTCCACGAACTCGGACAGCTCTTTCAACTTCAGCAGCGACTTCACCGGCACGGCCGGCCGCTTGAGCTTTAACTGGAGCAGCGGGATGACGCTGGTGAGGTTGCAGTTGCCGGTGCGTTCGCCGTAGCCGTTGATAGTGCCCTGAATCTGCGTGGCGCCCGCTTCGATGCCGGCCAGGCCGTTGGCCACGCCGAGGCCGCAATCATTGTGCGTATGGATGCCCAGGCGGGCGCTGAGCTTTTCTTTGGCGGCGCCCAGAATGCGGGAAATCTCCTCCGGCAGGCAACCGCCGTTGGTGTCGCACAACACAATGCACTCGGCGCCGGCCTGCTCGGCCGCCTGCCACGTGGCCAGCGCGTATTCCGGCTCCTCTTTACAGCCGTCAAAAGCGTGCTCCGCATCGTAGATTACTCTCCGCCCTTGGTCTTTCAGATAGCGAACCGTGTCGCCGATCATCGCAAGGTTCTCTTCCGGTTTCGCGCGTAAGACTTCGGTGACGTGCAGCAGCCAACTCTTGCCGACAATCGTCACGACCGGCGTCTCGGCCTCAAGGATCTGGCGCATCAGGTCGTCGTTCTCTACTGCCACGCCCTTGCGGCGGGTCATGCTAAAGGCGGCGATGCGGGCGTGCTTCCACCTGCGTTTGGCAGCCTGCTTGAAAAACTCCATGTCTTTGGGGTTTGACCCCGGCCAGCCGCCCTCAATGTAATGAATCCCGAACGCGTCCAGCTTCTCGGCGATGCGCAGCTTGTCGAGCGCGGAGAAATTGATGCCTTCGCCCTGGCTGCCGTCGCGCAGGGTCGTATCGTAGATTTCGACTTCGGGTTTCATAGCAATGCCCGCCAGAGCGGGATGGAATATCTACGCTAAGGCCGCGCGGATGCAAAGTCCAAATCAGGCCGTTCCAGGCATGAAATATCCGGGTCAGTCGGCGCGCATACGCTCCGACTCGCGCAGCAGCTTCTGCGTATAATCTTCCAACTCCTTGACTTGCCGCTGCTGACGTCCGCCGGGGTCGAACGCCACGCGTGAATCGGCCGGGGCCTTGCCGGGCTGCTTCAGTTTTCCGACCGGGACGCCCAGCGCGTCCAGCAAGGCCGTGAGGGCGCGGTCCGAGCCAGGCCCGGTGGTCATGCCCTCAGCGCCAGTGATGAGCTTGAACCGGTCGAAATCCTTGGCTTGGCCAGGTTTCAACAGCGCCCGCGCCCGTTCGAACTCCGCCTCCACCGACTCGTAATCCGGCGCCTGGAGTTTGCCCGGCGCAGCCCCCGTCCGGCCCTCGCGGGGCGCGGGCGGCCCCTCGACGTTCGGCACAGCGCTGTGCTCGACAATCAAGGCGCGCGGAGCAATGAGGCTGGCGATCTCCGCATCGCCAAATTCCCGCAACAACCCGAACACATTCCGGTAAATCGGCTCCTCCCAGAGCCGTTGGCGCGAATCAAAGTAACCGCTCACCAGCGCCGCCTCAATCCGCCGGTCCAGCGCCGTGGCATAGAACGCTATTAACCCGCCCTCCGCATACCCGGCCGCTACAATCTTCGGCTTTCTTCCTTCCGCCTTTTGCGTGCGGCCTTCAAAAAAGTCCACGGCGGCCAACACCTTCTGCACTTCATACCCAATCACGTGCCGGCCCAGCGGGAAGGCCTGGCGGCATATCCATTCGCGATGGGGCTGGTTGGTGAAACGATTGATTCGGGCGTTCCCCGACCACATATCCTGCCGGTCGATCAATACCGGCACGAGAACCTCGCAGCCATGCTCGGCCAGCCGCCGGGCGAACTGGTGCTCCGCCGCCAGCCCAGGCGTAAGCCCGACCAGCATCTCCGGCGTCTGGTCGGCGTCAGGAATCGCCACCACACAGGCGGCTGGTTTGCCTTTGGATTCGAGCCACAAGCCTTCGGCAAACACCCCTTCAAAGACCGGCCAGCGTACCACCTGCACCGTGAAGGACTCCGTCTCCGCGATCTTCGACGGACTGGTCGTGCTGTTGACAAATTCGAGCGCCGGCACCGGGAGGCGGGCGTCCACCGCGCCGATCATCCTGCGCAGCCGCTCGCGATTCGGTTGGACTGACTTGTCGTAGGCCTCCTCGGACGAGAAGTCGCGCTGCCAGTATTTCTGCCGCTCTCCGATCGATGGTTCAGTCTCGCGCGTGAGGACCCTGTCGCTGCCGGCGACCCTCTGGGCGAGAAGGTCTCCCTGGAGCGTCGGCGGCTGGGTGTTGGGCAGCCCCTCCTGCGCCAGGCTGGCGAACCAAGCCCAGAGCGGAATCAACCAGAACAATCGCACTCTCATTGGAGCCGGCGCACGGCAAAAATGATAGTCTTCAATCGGGCGCCACGGGGCCGGTCAAAGTTGTTTTGGACCGTGCAAGAAGGGGAGCTTGACGGTCTTGCGCCAAAGGCCAAGGAGCGATTTCTTTTTCCTTTTCTCCTCGCCGAGCGGCACGCAAGGGTGGCTGCAGAGCGAGCAGAATTTCAACAGCTTCCCGCCGCGCCGCCGCAGCCGGTGCACGCAGGCGTCGCACAGGACTTCCCGGCAATGGGTGCACTGATGCGTCGCGCGCGCCTTGGGATGGCGGGGGCAAATCAGGGAGCCATCGGACAATACGACCGGTGGCGCCGGGCGAGGCAGGTCGAACCTGGGGATGGCGATGGTGACATCGGTTGTCTCGACCAACAGTTCGACCTCGCCCAGGTGCAACGTCTGGCCGGCCGACAGCCTGGCTTCTTTGATTCGCTCGCCGCCTACGAACGTTCCATTGGCCGACGCGCAGTCGCGCACCACGACCCCGTCATCCGCGAGCACGATTTCGCAATGCCTGGCGGAAACCGTGGGATGCTCAATTTGAACATCACTCTTCGGGCTGCGCCCTAATTGGTTGACCCCCAGGTTGAGTTCAATCACCCGGTCTCCGAACTCGACGGACTTAACGACTAGCCTGGCCATTTCTGCTCCTGCGGTTATTTCTCAAGGGCAGGTGGAAGCTCATGTTTGCTTTTGTCAATCCCATCCGTTGAAAGGTGAGTTCCCACCTGCAACAAAAGGTATCCAAGCGCCAACAAGGCAGTGCTCGCAAGAATCACAAACCACCACGGGATGGCGGAGAGCTTGTACTTGCTGGTTCGGGACCGCTTCCGGTGCGAGTGCGGCGCGTGATGCGCCTCTCCCGTCGCCGTTCCCCGCCCTCCGCCGGCTCTGTCACCGGGCGGACGGAGCGCAAAGGGCAATTGGGCGCTCGGGGTCCGGCCGTGGCGCAGGTCATCCACCAACTGAGCCGCTCTGGCCGGCTCGAGGCCGCGCGAAGCCAAATACGCAAGGATCTCTGGATCGGAATGGCCGGAGTCCATCATGCCCCTGGCAAGATCTACATCCGACGAAACAATCTCACGAATCATAGCTGACACCCCATAGCCATCCGGCCGCGCGGCCGTTCATATTCAGTCCGGCGGCATTCACTTGCGGCCAGTGTGGCCCTAATTACGCGCATTATACCCAGCCAGCCCGGTTCCCGCAAGCGAATTAACTCAAGTTAAATATGACCAAAGAAGCGAAGGTGGGGGGGGCAACGCAAGGGATTCCCTGACAGGCGGAGGAGAAGCCCCGCTCGCGATCTGCTGCGCGCGCCGGGGGATTTTGTGCTAAAATGCCCTGTATCATGGATAACGATAAACGGAGCATCAGTACATGAGTGCGTTAGCTGAAAAACAATGTGTCCCTTGCCAAGGCGGGGCGCCGCCGCTGAGAGGAGATGCCCTGGTGAGACTGGCCCGCGAGTTGGATGGCGGCTGGCAAGTTGTGGGTGACCGTCAGTTGGAAAAGGAATACCAGTTCCGAAACTTTCGCCAGGCCCTTGAGTTCACGAACAAGGTCGGCGAGCTGGCCGAGGCGCAGGGACATCACCCGGACATCTATCTCGCCTGGGGCAAAGTGAAGCTCACCGTCTGGACTC
This sequence comes from Verrucomicrobiota bacterium, assembly GCA_050011195.1. GTDB lineage: Bacteria > Verrucomicrobiota > Verrucomicrobiia > Limisphaerales > UBA8199 > PALSA-1440. The sequence continues at coordinate 23,020 of JBEKJO010000071.1, forward strand.
ACAAAATCAACGGGTTGACGGAAAGCGACTTTGTGCTGGCCGCCAAAGCGGACAAGCTGTTGGCGCAATGAGGCAGTTAAACGCTGCGTCTCCACCAAGCATGAATTCAACCGCCTCCGGCCAGCAACACCTCCGGCGGCGTTTCAGTCCTCCGGAAGAGCAAGTTTGTCGCCGCCCATCGGCGTCCATCCCTGGCTAAACTGCGGGTTCTGCGCGAAGGCGTGATCCTTAACGACCCTCCCGCCGATCAGGTGCTCCTGGATGATTCGCTCCAGCACCTCCGGCGTGCAGGAGTGATACCAAACGGCCCCCGGATACACCACCGCAATTGGCCCTTGCCTGCAGACGCGCAGGCAATTGACTTTGCTCCGATAAACCAGCGGTTCCGGTCCGGCCAACCCCAGTTCCTTGAGCCGCCGCTTCAAATACTCCCATGACTCCAGGCCGCTCTGCCTGAGCGCGCACTGCGGCTCGGTCTGGTCAGCGCACAGGAAGATGTGCCGCCGGTATTTTTCCAAACCCAGGGAATTCACGACTGCCTGCAGTTCACTCGACATAATTGAAGTTGCTGAGCGCCAAGGTAAGCCCCCGCACGAGCACGGGCAAGCCGCAGTTCCGAACTGTAACTTTGCTCTTTGAACTTGGCCCTCGCTTGCCTATAACCAGCGCGTGTCCGGGCCGTTCGCACAACCAATTAATGCCAGCACGCGCTGTTGCGCCGTGTACGGCTATCCGGTCAAGCACTCCGCCTCGCCCGCGATGCAGAATGCCGCGCTCGCCGCGCTCGGACTCAACTGGCGTTACTTGGCGTTCGAGGTGGCCCCGGATAACCTCCGCACGGCCATCCTGGGCGCGCAGGCAATGAACTTCATCGGTCTCAACCTCACCGTCCCGCACAAGCTGCTGGCGGTGGAGATGGTTGATGTGCTCGACGAATCCGCCAAAAGCTGGGGCGCAGTGAACACGATTCGATTTGAGGGCAAGGATGAGCGCGGCGCCTGGCGGCCGCTGCGGGAGTTTGTGGGGGTTCCCCGCGACACGCGTTCATACGGATTCAATACTGATGCCGACGCGATTACGCGGGCGCTGCGCGAGGATTTGGGACTGGAATTGAGCGGCGCGAGAGTCCTGTTGCTCGGCGTCGGCGGGGCCGGGCGGACCGCCGCGCTGAAACTGGCCTCGGAGAACATCTCGGAGCTGTGCCTCATTAACCGCACTTACAGCAAGGCCGAGGGCGTCGCGAACGAAATTCGCGCGCGCTTTCCGGCGGTGAAGGTGACGATGGGCTATCCGGCGGGACCGGTCGATCTAGTGTTGAACGCGACGTCCCTCGGCCTCAAGCCAGACGATCCGCTGCCGTTTGACGAGCAGCAGTTTGCGCTCCGGCGGACAGGCGCGGTTTATGACATGATTTACCGCCCGGCGGAGACCGCCTTGCTTAAGGCAGCCAAAGCTGCGGGCTGCCGCACCGCCAACGGTCTTGGCATGTTGTTGTATCAAGGCGCCAAAGCTTTGGAGTTGTGGAGCGGGCAAACTGCGCCTGTGGCAATCATGCGTCGGGCGCTGGAGCAGGATGTTTATGGGTGATTAACCTCGCATGTTCTCCGCGACCTTTGACTCACGAATCTGGGCGGCCGTGCCCTTTCATTTCTGGACCGTGGCCTTCTTCGTGTTCGGCTCCATAGTCGGGAGCTTTCTCAACGTGTGCATCCACCGGCTGCCGCTCGGGCAAAGCGTCATCTCGCCCCCTTCCCATTGTCCGCACTGCAAATACTCCATCCCGTGGTATTTGAACATCCCCCTGGTCACGTGGCTGTATCTGCGCGGGAAATGCCGGAACTGCGGCGCGCCCATTTCCATCCGCTATTTCCTGGTCGAGCTGCTGACGGCCCTGACCTTTATGAGTTGCTGGCTGGCGTTCGGGCGCCAGTCCGCCTGGCTCGCGCTGGTCTATGCGCTGTTTCTGGCGGGGTTGATCGTGGCAACGTTCATTGACTTCGAGCTCATGATTATCCCCGATGAAATCACCGTAGGCGGGATGGTGGCCGGATTCGTTTGCTCGTTCCTGCTGCCCGGCCTCCACGAGCAGACCTCCGTGTCCGGCTCGCTACGGCAAAGCGTGCTCGGCATCGTGGCGGGCGCCGGGATCATCTACTTTTTCCTGCGCGGGGGCAAACTGGTGTTCGGCCGGCAAAAAGTGACGCTGCCCGCCGACACCAAAATCATTTTCAGCGAGACGGCGGTGCATCTGCCGGACAAAGAAATCCCCTACGAAGACCTCTTCTATCGCCAGTCGGACGTGATCACCCTTCACGCGCGCACAGTGGAACTCGTGGACCGCTGTTACAAGGACGTGCGCGTGCGTCTGACCCCTGCCACTTTGCGGATTGGCGAAGAGGAATTGAACCCGGAGGAAGAGCCGCACATGGAGGCGGTGAGCACGGAGATTGTGTTCCCGCGGGAAGCGATGGGCTTCGGGGACGTTAAATTCATGGCGGCCATCGGCGCCTTTCTCGGCTGGAAAGCGGTGATCTTCTCGCTGGCGCTCAGTTCTTTCATCGGTGGCTTTTTGGTGGGTCTCCCGCTGGTGTTGTTGCGGCGGCGGGAGCTTTCTTCGCGCCTCCCCTACGGACCCTACATCGCACTGGCGGCGGCCATTTGGATCTTCGAAGGAAAGCCGTTGGTGGCGCTGTTTTTCAGGTTCATATTCTGGATCAACAGCCTGCTGTTTGCCCGGTAGTCTCCCCGCTTTATCCACATTGCGCTTTATGCCTCAGCGCATGATCCACCAGCACGAGGGCGGTCATCGCCTCGACGATTGGCACCGCGCGGGGCAACACACAGGGATCATGGCGGCCCCGGGCCTTGAGCGTGGTGTTCTTGAACTCAATATCCACCGTCTCCTGTTCGCGCATGACGGTGGCGACGGGTTTGAAGGCGACCCGGAAATAGATGGTCTGCCCGTTTGAGATGCCTCCCTGAATGCCGCCCGAACGGTTGGCGGTGGTATAGACCTTGCCGCCTTTGGCGCGGAACGGGTCGTTGTGCTGCGTGCCGGTGAGCAGAATGCCGCCGAAGCCGGAGCCGATGTCGAATCCCTTTGACGCCGGCAGGCTCAACATGGCTTTGGCCAGGTCCGCTTCGAGGCGGTCAAAGACCGGCTCGCCCCAGCCGGGCGGAACACCGCGCGCAACGCCTTCGACAATGCCGCCGACGGTGTCGCCGGCCTGGCGCATCTTCTCGATCAGCCGAATCATTCTTTGCGCCGCAGCCGGGTCGGGACAGCGGACAATGTTGGACTCGATGTCTTTGGCTCTGACCTTTTCCGGGTCCACGGTGGCCACGATGCGCTGGACCTGCTGCACGTAGGCGAGGACTTCGACGCCGTAGCGCTGGCGCAGGAGCTTCTTCGCGATGGCGCCAGCGGCGACGCGCCCGACGGTTTCGCGCGCGCTGGCGCGCCCGCCGCCGGGCCACGCGCGGATGCCGAACTTGGCCTGGTAAGTGTAGTCGGCGTGCGAGGGCCGGAACTTGGTGGCCATTTCGGTATAGGCCTCGGGCCGGGCGTCTTCGTTACTGACCCATAGGCAGATGGGGGTGCCGAGCGTCTTGCCTTCGAATGTGCCCGAGAGAATCTGCACGGTGTCGCTCTCCTTGCGCGGCGAGACGATTTTCGATTGGCCGGGCCGGCGGCGGTCTAGTTCCGGCTGGATGTCGGCCTCGGTCAACGGGAGCCGTGGCGGGCAGCCGTCCACGACCACGCCGACTCCGCCGCCATGCGATTCCCCCCAAGTGGTGATGCGGAAGAGATGCCCAAACGTGTTTGCCATGCGCCTAGGTTGCGGGAAAAGCGGGCGCGGGTCAAATGTGGAAGGGGAGGCGGGGCAGGTGAAACGTGAGACGTGAGACGTGAGACGTGAGACGTGAAACGTGAAACGTGAAACGTGAAACGTGAAACGTGAAACGTGAAACGTGATGCGTGAGGGGCGTCACATCTGGCCCGAGGTCACCAGACCGGCGAAGCGCTCGAAGCTGCGATCATAAGTGCGCTCGACGTCTTTGGGGAAGCAGCAGGCGGGGAGTTGTCTCATGTCCAGGTGATAGCGCAGGCACTCGCAGCAGATGCCGTGTTTTTCACAGCCCGGATAGGTACACTTGCAGAACCGCGCGTTGCTCGACTTTTTGCATTCCATGGCTTGGGTTTAGTGGGTCGGCCTTGCGGCGTCAACTCCGATCAAGTCCCGCCAGGGCGGCTTCCGGCGGCGAGACCCGTCGGTTGGGAGGGTGGTCTTGACTCGGAGGCGGTTTGGCCAAATCACGGAGGAACGCCGCCGCCAGACTATCCACGTCACCAGTGCTGTTCGAGAGGATCATTACGCCCACTCGGCTGTCCTCGGTGAACCCGATGAAGCTGCGGAATCCTCCGGCGGCCCCGTTGTGCCAGATCATGGCTTGCTGGAGCCGCTCGCTCCGGGTGTGGATCCAATTCATGCCAAAGGCCGTCCGCTCATCCTCCCGGAACAGCTCTTGATGGGATTCACGGAGGGCGTGAGCCAGCGGCTGCCCTTCCGGGTGCATGTTGGCCTGGAGATACTTCAGCATGTCGCTGGCGGTGGAGCGCAATGCCCCGGCGCCGCCCAGGTGGCTCGCCGCAAACCAGGGGTCCGAGCGCAGGGCAAAGACGAACGGTCCACAGCGCAACACGGCGCGGTAGCCCTGCGCGACGCGCGGGGCCTGGGTGCGGTCGAACGTTACCGTGGTGTCGTTCATGCCGAGGGGAAGACAAACTTCCCGTTTCACGAGCGCCTCATAACTGGAACCGGCTTTGGTGGCGAGCAAATGGCCGAGCAGCATCATCCCGAAGTTAGAATAGCAGGACTTCGTTCCAGGTTTGGATTGCAGTTTGACGGTGCGCACAGCGTTCAGGAGGTCCGCTTCGGTATAGCCCGCGTACGCGTCGCTGCCAAACAGCAGCATACCGAGGCCGCGCAGGTGCGACAGGTTGGCGGGCAGGCGCGGGAAACCGGACGAGTGGGTGGTAAGCTGTCGCAGCGTCACCCCGCGCGCCGCCTCGGGCAGTTGGACGCCCGGAGGCAACAGTTCCTGCACCGGCTGGTCCAACCGCACCATCCCTTGTTCAATCTCCCGCGCCAGGGCCAGGCCGGTGAAGGTCTTGGTGATGGACCCGATCTCGAAGAAGGTGTCGGCGCGGGTCGGCGCGCCCGATGACAACGATGGACGGCCAAACGTCATGATTGTGGCGTTGGTGGGAGTGACGACGGCAACGGCCAAGCCGATGCTCTTGCCGCGGTTCATGAAGGGGACGCAGTGCCTGCGAATCAATGGTTCCAATTCCTGCGCACGCCCGTCACTCCACTCCGCCGCAGGCTTTCGCTCGTAGCTGATAGAGAATTTGGTGCTCCAGACACCGAGCAACCCCAGCAGCAACGATCCCAAGCCAAACGCGAGCAGGCCCTTCAAGCACAAGCTCCAAAAGCCGGACGACGTGGCAGCGCGCTGCGAAGCGCCAGACAACAGCGGGGGCGGTGGACACTGTGCGCGTTGCCGGCGCTGAGCCGCCTGTATTCTCTTCAGGCCGACTGCCGCCAGAATCGCGCAAACGAGACCGGCGAACGCGGCCAACAGGCAAATCACCAAAGGAATGAACAGAAGCAGGCTATTCATGGTTCAAGAGCTAGCTTGTACACACCACACCCCTGATCTTTGGCCCCAGTGAGACCGTCAACGGTGCTACATAGGCGCTACCACGGAGCGAGGGCCGGATCAACTCCGGTTCGCGGGGGTCGGTGTCGGGTGGACCTGCGGCGGGGCGGCTTCCGGGAGCGGGCCGGCCGGGGTCGGCGCGACACAAACCCTATGGTTTCGCATAGTACGGCAGGCTTTCCGCAAAAAGTCAAGGCCGAAAATGTAAAAAGTTTCAGCGACGGGACACTTGCGGGATCGGGCCATACGGGCCGGGCGGGGGAGTTGGAGGGGACAAGGAAAGCGCCGGGAATAGAAGAAGGGGCGCAAGGGATGAGCGTAAGTGAGGCATTTGCAGCAGAAGCAGGCGTAGG
>JBEKJO010000072.1:0-28472 GCA_050011195.1 Verrucomicrobiota bacterium
GAGGACTGCGAGCCCTACCTAGACCGGGGCGTCAATCAGTTCTATGCGCCGCTGGTGGCGTCCGCCCTCGAAGGAGGTCTCCAGCCAAACCAGGACGATCTCGATGGCGGTTTCGAGGCTTATCATGCGTTGGCCGAGCGACAGCACATTGGCGTCGTTATGCCGCCGGGCCAGCCCCGCGGAGTCCGCATTCCAGCACAGCGCGCAGCGGATGCCTTTGATGCGATTGGCGACGATGGCCTCGCCGTTGCCCGAGCCGCCCAGTACGATGCCGCGGTCGAATTCCCCGCGCGCCACGGCCTCGGCGACTGGCCGAATGAAGAGCGGATAATCAACCGGTTCCTCGGAATGCGTCCCGAAATCCGTGACGCTGTGGCCCAGGGCCTCAAGGAACTCCCTGACCTTGTCTTTGTATTGGAACCCGGCGTGGTCCGAACCAATCGCGATTTTCATATAATCCATTTTCCGGGCTTCAGCTTGCCACGCCGGGCGCAACTGCGCCAGCCCCCAGTCACACCGGTTAATGATTAGCCTCCACGGTCTTTTGCCCGCACATTGGGACCATGAACCCCAAGGTAAAGGCGGACCCCTCACCCCGGCCCTCTCCCCTTCGGAAGGGGAGAGGGGGAATCGTCGCCAGCTCGCTGGCGAACCAAGGTTCATAGGAAGAGCCCGCAATTTGCAATTTGCCTTTTTCAATAATCAATCTTCAATTCCCCCATGAAAGCGATGGTCCTTCATGCCCCGCGGCAGCCGCTCCGCGCGACCGAGGTTCCAACCCCCACGCCGGGGCCGGGCGAAGTCTTGATCCAGGTCCGCGCGTGCGCGGTGTGCCGCACCGATCTGCATGTGGTCGATGGCGAGTTGCCGAAGCCCAAGCTGCCGCTCGTGCCGGGACACGAAATCATCGGCATCGTCACCGCCCGGGGCGACGGCGTCGAACGCTTCAAGGCCGGCGACCGCGTCGGCGTTCCGTGGCTGGGGTGGACCTGCGGCGTGTGCGAATATTGCCGGACGGGCCGGGAGAACCTTTGCGACCAGGCGCGCTTCACCGGTTACACGCTCGATGGCGGCTACGCCGAATACACCGTCGCCGACCAGCGCTACTGTTTTCCCATACCGGATTCTTACTCCGACGCCGAGGCCGCTCCTTTGCTCTGCGCCGGACTGATTGGCTATCGCTCGCTCGGCAAGACGGGGGATGCCAGGCGAATCGGGATTTACGGCTTCGGCGCGGCAGCGCACATCATCACGCAGGTGGCGCGCTTTCAAGGCCGCGAGATTTACGCCTTCACCCGCCGGGGCGACCGCGAGGCACAGGAGTTTGCCCTGTCACTCGGCGCGGCCTGGGCCGGGGATTCTGAGAGTCTGCCGCCGGAGAAACTCGACGCGGCCATCATCTTCGCCCCGGCGGGCGATCTGGTCCCGCTGGCGCTCAAGGCCGTCGGCAAAGGCGGCACGGTCGTCTGCGGCGGCATCCACATGAGCAACATCCCAGCATTCCCCTACGAATTGTTGTGGAAGGAGCGCAGCGTATGTTCGGTCGCCAATCTCACGCGCCGCGATGGGGAGGAGTTCTTTGCCCTGGCGCCGCGCGTCCCGGTGCGGACCACGGTGCAAACATTCCCTTTGGCCGAGGCCAACGAGGCGCTCAACCGCCTCCGCGCCGGACAAATCCGCGGCGCTGCGGTGCTGGTGCCAGGCACTTGACTCAAGAGGCGCCCGATCCCCTGAACCCGTCTTCGGCGCAAGGCGCGCAGTCCTCTGCGCGCCGGGCACGGCTCATCTGACCCGCCCCGACCTTGCGCCACCCCCGCCCCCACCCGCAAGCCGAGGATGCGAGGAAGGTTAATGACAGTCAGCGATGCGGCGTAGCCACATTCGCTGCACCGCCTGGTTCGCATTTTCCTCCGCATTTCCATCGCAGAGCTGCGCAGTGTCGCTCAACGATGCGCGTAATTCCGAGGGCTATCAGCAGCACAAGCCCCACCTCTTCAATGAGTCCAGTGCGGTCTTCTACGACAGCACCGACAAAAGGCCAAAGTAATCCCAGCACGATAAGCGTTCCGCCTCCAAGGGAAACTGGCGCACCGCACGATGGACATCGCGCGCCAAGCGACCAGCGCACATTCGAGCGCACAAACTCGGCGGACTCCAACCGCCTCCCGCAGTTAAGGCACGCGTAAGTCTTCATGCGAACAAGTGATTATGCAGACCTGTATATCCCCCCATTTTGGGTGGATATGCGAACGGCTCCTCGCCGCTGATGAAACCTTTCCCTTCATCACCAGCACGGCTACCCAACGCCGGCTTCGGTGTAAAGCCTATTCGAGCACTTTTGCGCTTGCCGGCCCATCCGGAAGCAGGAAAGCCGCCCCGGTCTCCCGGGGCGGCTTTTGCGATTGGCTTGCTGCGAGTTGCGGTTAGGCAGCGAGGAGCGTGGTTACTTCTTCTTCGCCTTCTTTGCGCCTTTGCCTTTGGCCTCCGCCTCTTCCTCGAGGGCCGCCTGGGCCGCGGCCAGCCGCGCCACGGGCACGCGGAAGGGTGAGCAACTCACGTAGGTCAGGCCGATCCGGTGGCAGAATTTCACGCTGGCAGGGTCGCCGCCGTGTTCGCCGCAGATGCCCAGCTTGATGTCGGGACGGGTGCTTCGGCCCTTCTCCACGGCCATTTGCATGAGCTGGCCGACGCCGGCCTGGTCAATCGAGGCGAAGGGGTTCTTCTTGATGATTTCGAGTTCCTGATAGGCCGGGATGAACGCGCCGGAATCGTCGCGGCTCATGCCCAGGCAGGTCTGCGTCAGGTCGTTGGTGCCAAAGCTGAAGAACTCGGCATCCTTGGCGATCTCGTCGGCGGCGAGGCAGCCGCGCGGGATTTCGATCATCGTGCCGACGAGGTATTTGACCTTGGTCTTTTGCTCGGCCTGGACCTGCGCGGCGACGCGATGGACGACTTCGAGCTGGTTTTGAAGTTCCTTGGGGAAACCGACCAGCACTATCATAATCTCCGGCTTGACGGAAATCCCCTCCTTTTGCACCTGCACCGCAGCTTCGATGATGGCGCGGGTCTGCATCTCGGTGATCTCGGGATAAACAATGCCGAGGCGGCAGCCGCGCAGGCCGAGCATGGGGTTGAACTCATGGAGTTCTTCCACGCGCTGCTGAATCTTCTCGACCGGCACACCCATCTTCGCGGCCAAGTCCTTCTGCGCGGCCTCTTCGTGGGGCAGGAATTCGTGCAGCGGCGGGTCCAGGGTGCGGATGGTGGCCGGCAGGCCCTTGAGTTCGCGGAAGATGCCGACGAAGTCGCCTTTCTGGTATGGAAGGAGCTTGGCCAGGGCCTTTTTGCGGTCTTCGAGGTTGTCGGCCAGAATCATCTCGCGCATAGCGTCAATGCGGTTGCCCTCGAAGAACATGTGCTCGGTGCGCGTGAGGCCGATGCCGGTGGCGCCAAAAGCAATGGCGTTCGCGGTCTGCTCCGGCGTATCGGCGTTGGTGCGGTCTTGCAATTTGGTGACCTTCGAGCACCAATTCATGAGCGTCCCATACATGCCGTAGGTCTCGCTGGCCTTCGGGTCGAGCGACTTCTCGATGAGCACCTGCACGATCTCAGACGCGGCGGTCTTGATCTGGCCGGGATACACGGCGCCGGCGGTGCCGTTGATCGACAGATAATCGCCTTCCTTGTAGGTCGCGCCGTCCACGGTCAGCGTCTTGGCGTCGTAATCGATCTGCAAAGCGCCCGCGCCGCACACACAAACCTTGCCCATCTGGCGCGCGACCAGCGCCGCGTGCGAGCTGACGCCGCCCTTCGCCGTGAGAATGCCCTCGGCGGCGATCATCCCGCGCAGGTCTTCGGGCGTGGTCTCGGCGCGGACGAGGAGGACTTTTTCGCCCTTCTCGGCTGCGGCCACCGCGCGCTCGGCGCTGAGGTACATCTTGCCGGAGGCCGCGCCCGGACCGGCGGGCAGCCCCCGGGCGATGCACTTCGCGGCCTTCTCGGCCTTGGCGTCAAAGATTGGCGCCAGAAGCTGGTCAAGCTGATCGGCCGGGTTGCGGCGGATGGCCGTCTTCCAGTCAATGAGCTTCTCCTTGACCATGTCCATCGAGAACTTGAGCGCGGCCATCGCCGTGCGCTTGCCGTTCCGGGTCTGGAGCATGAACACCTTGCCGTCCTGAATCGTGAACTCGAAGTCCTGCACGTCCTTGAAGTGCTTCTCCAGCGTGTTGCGGATGTTGTCCAGTTCCCTGAAGGCATCGGGCAGGTGGTTGGTGAGTTGCGCCACCGGTTCGGGCGTGCGCACGCCCGCCACTACGTCTTCGCCCTGCGCGTTGATGAGAAATTCGCCGTAGAACTCCTTCACGCCGTTGGCCGGGTTGCGCGTGAACGCCACCCCGGAGCCGGACTGGTCGCCCGTGTTGCCATAGACCATCGCCTGGACGTTGACCGCCGTTCCCCATTCGGAGGGGATGTTATACTTGCGGCGATAGACGATCGCACGGTCGTTCATCCAGGAGCCGAACACGGCGCCGGTGGCGCCCCAGAGCTGCTTCCACGGGTCCTGCGGGAATTCCTTCCCGGTGTATTCCTTGATCAGGCACTTGAAACGGGCAACCAGTTCCTGCAGGTCACCGACGTTGAGCTTGGTGTCCTCGATGTCCGCGTGATAACGCTCATTCTTAATGCCGTGGATGACGACCTCGAACGGCTCGTGATCTTCCCCGGCGCGCTTTTGGACGCCCATGACCACGTCGCCATACATCTGGATGAACCGCCGATAGCAGTCCCAGGCGAAGCGCTCATTCTTCGTCGCGGCAACGAGCGCCAGCACCGTCTCGTCGTTCAGGCCGAGGTTGAGGATGGTGTCCATCATGCCCGGCATCGAGTCCCGCGCGCCGGAACGGACGGAGACCAGCAACGGCATGGCCGACTGGTCGCCGAACTTCGTGCCCATGATCTTCTCGATGAAGGCGACGCCCGCCTTGACCGCCGGGTCAAGGGTCTTGGGGTAGGTTCGCTTGTTGGCGTAGTAGTAGGTGCAGACTTCCGTGGTAATCGTGAAGCCCGGCGGCACGGGCAAGCCAATGCGGCTCATTTCGGCCAGGTTCGCCCCTTTGCCGCCCAAGAGCGGCTTCATGCTGCCGTCGCCGTCAGCCTTTTTGTTTCCAAACAGATATACGTATTTCGCAGTTTTAGCCATAAATAACTTCGGTTTTAATCAGGTAACAATGTTCAATCGTCAGGTTTCGCCGGAATAATTCCCCCGAAACAATCGGCGGAAAATAGCAAAAGCAGGCGGCGTGTCAACGCGCGAGTGCGCGAATTCAGCCGGCTAGGCAGGGGGGAGGGGGGTGGGGCGAACAACGTCGTACCAATATCACACCAATATCATACCAATATCGTACCAATATCGCCCCACCGTCGCACCACCATCGTACCACCATCGTACTACGCTCAAATGAGGATGGAAGGGGGTGAAATGGGCGCGAGAGCGGCCATTGGGGGTGTAAGTGTCCAAGAATGGGGCATTTTCGCGGTTTGCGATTGAGGACTGTCGCCAATATATTGGGATGCCCGTTACGCGCCCGGATGGGCGACCACGTTAAGCCGACAAGAATGTCGGCGCTCCGGCGGGTGCCCCATCGCGTTGGATTCCTTGGCCCCCCCACGAGGGCCGATTAGCGGGCGGGGGCGCAGCTCGATTTCTTGCCAGCCTTCGCCAAAAGCGCCAGAGGATTGGCGCAGTCCAAGACGCTGGCGCGACTACGAGCACGTGCCTCCCGAAGCCCGCGAGGTTTTGGACTGCGCCAGTCCTCTGGCGCTTTCCGTGGAGCAACAAGCTGAGATGCGCCCAACGGGCGGCGAAGCACCGGTTCGATGTGGACCGGTAGCCTTTGAGCACGTAGGGCAGAATCGTTTTCCCCCGGTCTCCGGGTTGAATCGGTCACCATCTGGCCTCGCGGTGTCGGGCGGAGACCTCTTTGTCGGGAACGGATACAGCGGCACCATTGGCGAGTACACCACCGGTGGGGCGACGGTCAACGCCTCCCTCGTCTCAGGGTTGAGTGGCCCAGAGGGCCTCGAGGTGTCGGGCGGAGATATCTTTGTCGTGAACAACAGTACCGGCACGATTGGCGAATACACCACCGGTGGGGCGACCGTCAACGCCTCGCTGGTCTCAGGTTTGGATCTCCCAGAGTGCCTCGACGTTGAAACCGTGCCCGAACCTTCCAGCTTCGGTCTGCTCGCTCTCGGCCTCGCTCTCCTGCCCCTGCTCCGCCGCCACTCTCCATGCCCTCCAGGTCGTCTTCAAGGACGTGTCCGGCCTCGCAAAATAGTTCGACATTGGGCTTGCACATCGAGCGCCAGCCCCTCAGAATGCGCCCACGTGGATAAAATCCGTGTATATGGAAACTTCTAACGCATCAGGCACCAGCAAGGTATATTGGCTGCTCGGACTCAGCACATGCGGAATGCTGCTTTTCGCAATGCTTTACTTTACATCGCCAAAGCCGACTCCGGGGAATATTCAGAGGGTAACGCAAATCGTGACAAATACCGTGACGATGATAAACACGGTCACAAATGAGGTTGTAAAGGAAGTGCCAAAAGAGGTTGAAAAGATAGTTGAGGTGCCTGCCAAGATTCCACAAGAGTATGTGGCCGCAATGGACCTATGGCAAAAGATGACCAATGCTAGTTTTACGCCATTGGAGCAAGTGTTGTTCAGGATGACAAATGTGAATGTGATATGCGAGTTAGACTACGCGATGCAACAGGTGACGTCAGAGGACGAAGTAAAAGCAAAGTTTGAACTAACGTTGCGGAGGAACGATGTGCCTATTGACCCGCATTCGCCAAATATCGTCTATCTAACAATAACTGGATTTCTTGACCCTGCTACGCCGACAACACTTTGTTATGCTATTCTCTGCCGCGTTGCAGAACGCCAATGGATATTTCGATGGGGGGAATGCCACCTTGCCACTGTCATAGTGTGGAATAAAGGCCAGTCTCACGGGACCGTTGGGAAGTACAAGGCAAATGAAGCATTGCTTAAAGAAATTGAGAAATGTGCGGAGATATTTGCCAATGATTACTTGTCTGCCAATCCAAAACCGAAATAGCGCAATTTGAATCAGCAACTATACGAATCACTATTGTCATTTATGCACAGAACCAATGACATCCTTGTGTTCGGGCTAATTGGGTTGCTGGCTGGCTGCGCCACCTCAACCCCAACTCGCACAACTCCGGCCGCCGAGCAAGTCAATGTGTCTGCCACGCTTGACCCCAGCTATACTCTAACACAGCAGAGCCGAGTAAGTGTGTTTATAGACGAGAACGCGAGCATTGAAGATAGGCGACTCGGTGCGATTCTGATTTCCCAACTGCGGACCAACGCATTTAACGTTGTGCCCTCGCCGGAAGCAGATTTCGTCATAACCTGTCAGATGGAACAATGGACCATCAGTAAGGGCAGCTTCGCTTTCAACGACACGAAGCTATGCTTGCTTGCGTATGCAGCGGCGGACCTTAGGGCTGGCAAGACCAAAAGCGTATGGGAGGGACGTGTCTCCCCACATTCCGCCACCATACTTGGATACGCAAACGTAGTTCAAAGACACCCCGTTTCTGCAATTCGCACCCTTCTACCGTATTTCGGAACAGACTTCAAAGGGGCCACTCCACTGATACTAGCACCATTCGAATAGTTCTCATAGCGGTAATGAATAGCGATTCGATCAGAGAAGCGTTGGATGCCGTCCGCGATGGACAACTTGATAAGAAGACCGAGAAGGAACTGCGCTCGATGATTGTGGATTTGCGCCAATTGCAAGATCAACAGCTTGCTCCCAGAGCAGCACCCGCGATTGATGCGATTGAACACGAGCTTTCCCGGCGTCATGCGACCGCGACAAACAAAGAGCTGATTGCCGAACAGCAACGCTTGCACCAAGAGATGCTTGCAGAAACCAGAATCTTGCGGAAGCCCGGTTTTGTGGTGATTTTTCTGACGATGATTTGTGCTGCGATTGCGGCGTGGCCTGTAATCCGAGATTGGATTCCAGCTTTTCGACCCGCCGGTATAGCTGCCAGTTTCCAAATGCAACAATCAAATTCAGCGCCTGTGATACCAACAGGGCAAAAAACGTCATCAGTTCCACCTGCCGCGATACAAGGCACAAACCAGATGAGCCATTAGCGGAACCGCACCCCGCAAATCCCGTCCCCATCTTCTCCCTCCGCCCTGCAACAGACGGTTCCCTTTTGCCAAGAAAGCGAGAGCGGCTATACGTTGCTCTACGTCACTCTCGCCCCGTTCGCAATCTCGTGTTTGGCCCGTTCAGTCGCACGGTGCGGACAGAATCGTTCGCCGCATCGCAATATATTGACGGTTGCGCCTGGGCAGTCGGCAATCGAAAATCCCGAAAGCGCCCCAATTTGGGGCGGGGCTGGTCCATAATAGGACATTATAGAAAGGCCAATGTCTCACTTTGTTATTATTGTAACGAATTCAGACACCTGGGCCTCATTATGCTACTGCCCGTCGTGCGGATTGGGTTAACAGGATGGTCCGCACGATCGTCCGCTCAGCCCGCACAAAACAGAAAGAGACTAAACAGAAAGCATTATGAAAATACTTGACGTACCGAGTACGGGCAAACGGGGGGTGGTCGTCGGCCAGGGTGGCCGCTACGGCCAGGTATCCCGCATCCTCGCCATTCCCACCAACCCCCGCACGACGGCCCAGCTTGCCGTGCGGCAATCGTTGAGCACCCAGGCCAAAATCTGGCGCACGCTGACGCAAGCGCAGATTGCGGCGTGGAACACCGCCGCCGCCGAGCAGCAAACCACGCCGGAGGACGGCCAGTCGGGCAAAATGACGGGCCTGCAACTGTTCATCCAGGTGAACACGGTCGCCACCCTCACCGGCCAGGCCACGGTCAGCAACCCGCCGACGCCGGGCGCGCCCGTGGGCCTTCCCGCGATCACGCTGACCCTCGCCAACACCGCCGGGGTGGTCAGCATCAAACTCGCCACCACCGGAACGATGCCGGCCATCGCCCTGGTGAAGGCGTGTCCCCCGCAGTCCGCCGGCATCTCGGTTTGCAGTAAGTGGCGCATCCTCGGCAAATGCCCCGCCGTCACGAGCGGCGCAGCGGACATCACGGCGCTGTTCACCGCGAAGTTCGGCGCCCCGGCCGCCGGCAAGAAGCTGTTCATCCAGGTGGAGGAAGTCGCCGGTTACAGCGAAGAAATCCCCTCGCAATACGAAGGGGTGGTGCCGGCTTCGACTTGACTGCCAGCGCCAGGTGGCTCTGACTGGACAGCCGGCCATAACGGCACCGCGCTCACCGCTCAACGTCTCACTGCCCTGCCGTCAGGCACTGCCGGAATGATCTTCCGTTACAGTCCTGACCTCGCGCAGCCGACTTGGACGCAAAGCGGTGTTGATGCCGGCACTGGCACCTTCACGGTGGCCAGCGGCCCGCCCGCCGGTGACTACATCATCCAGGCCGCCTACTGCGACGCTTCCGGCAACGTGCTGTCCTACTGGTCAGCCTCGCAGGAAGTCAGCACAGGCGGTTAGCAGAGCCGCCACTCGTGGCGAGCGCCAGTTAACGCGCAAGAATCATGCTCGGTCCCTCCATTCCAAGACCGCCGCTCCAGGCAGGGCGAGGCACTCCAAGCCCACCGCCCTGCCTCCGCGCCCGGCACAGTTTGGAGGGCGCGGGCTATCCACCACTCCAGCACTCCACCAAGGGGAGAAGGCAGAATTCAGAATGCAGAATGCAGGATGGGGGAAGGTCTAAGCCGTAACAATGCAATACAACCACAGATGGACACAGATGAACACAGATAAGAACCACTCAAAACCGCGCTTTTCCTTGGCCAGAATCCGTTCACTGGACCGTGACACAAAGCAAGGCGAAGCAAGACCGAAGTCCGGCCCGCAGGATCTGTGTTCATCTGTGTCCATCTGTGGTTTTCTTCTGCATGGATACGGCTAAGGGGCCCTGCCTGTGAGTAACTCCGCCTGGAAAGACCCGCTCAGCAACGCCCCCGGCGCAGTAACCGCAGAGAACGCAAAGATCGCAGAGACCTGGAAAGACCCGCTCAGCAATCCGGCATCTGGTCAGCCGCCAAACTCGGCTTCCAGTTGGCCAGCGGGGTATTCCTCCCCTGGTACTCTGTCGTCGCCTGGAAACCCCAAGCGGCCCCAAGCAGATGAGTCTGGGCGCGGGTGCGCCGGGGTAGCCGTTGACATATCTTCATATCAGGATATGTTGATACTCAATTAAGACTTTCATGTCGGACGCAAATGCTGAACTGAACCGGACGCGGGCGCTGGAGCGCCTGCTGGGCGAGCGCATTGTCATTCTGGACGGCGCGATGGGCACGATGATCCAGACCTACAAACTGGACGAGGCCGCCTTTCGCGGCGAGCGGTTCCGGGATTGGCCGCAGGATTTGAAGGGGAACAACGATCTGCTCAACCTGACGCAGCCGCAAATCATCCAGGCCATCCATCGCCAATACCTCGAAGCGGGCGCGGACATCATCGAGGCCAACACGTTCAACTCCACCACCGTCTCGCTGGCGGATTACAAGCTCGAGAAGCTGGCTTACGAGTTGAACGTGGCGGGGGCGCGCAACGCCCGGGCCGCGGCGGACGCGGTCATGGCGGCGCAGCCGGGCCGCGTGTGTTTCGTCGCCGGCGCCCTCGGGCCAACCGGCAAGACGGCCTCGCTCTCGCCCGATGTCCACAATCCGGCGTTCCGCGCCATCACCTTCGATCAACTGGTCGCCGCCTATTCCGAGCAAACGCGCGGGCTGCTGGACGGCGGCGTGGACGTTCTGCTGCTGGAGACGGTATTCGACTCGCTGAATTCCAAGGCCGCGCTCTTCGCCATAGACAAGTATTTCGAGGAGACGGGCCGCCGTTTGCCCGTGATGGTCTCCTTCACCATCACCGATCTCAGCGGGCGCACCCTCTCCGGCCAGACCGTCGAGGCGTATTGGAACTCGATCTCGCACCACAAGCTGCTGAGCGTCGGCATCAACTGCGCGCTCGGTCCCAAGGAGATGCGGCCTTTCATCGAAGAGCTGGCGGGGATCGCGGACATCCCCGTCAGCGCCTATCCGAATGCCGGGTTGCCCAACCCGATGTTGCCGACCGGATTCCCCGAGACGCCGGAAACGCTCGCCCCCCAGCTCAAGGAATGGGCGCAGAACGGCTGGCTCAATATCGTCGGCGGCTGCTGCGGCACCACCCCCGCCCATATCCACGCTGTGGCCGACGCCGTCCGCGGCCTGCCGCCGCGCGTGCCGCCCCAGGTCGAGCCGGGCACCCGTTTGAGCGGCCTGGAACCGCTGACCATTCGCCCGGAGGCCAACTTCGTCAACATCGGCGAGCGCACCAACGTCACCGGCTCGCCCAAATTCGCCAAGCTCATCCTCGCCGGCAACTACGAAGCCGCGCTGACCATTGCCAAACAGCAGGTCGAGAACGGCGCGCAGATTATTGACGTGAACATGGACGAAGCCATGCTCGATTCGGAGAAGGCGATGACGACCTTCCTGAATTTGGTCGCTTCGGAGCCGGACATCGCCCGGGTGCCGGTGATGATTGACAGCTCGAAATGGTCGGTCATCGAGAGCGGCCTCAAGTGCCTCCAGGGCAAGGGCATCGTCAACTCGATCAGCCTCAAGGAAGGCGAAGCGGAGTTTGTGCGCCGGGCCAGGCTGATCCGCCGTTACGGCGCGGCGGTGGTGGTGATGGCGTTCGACGAGCGCGGCCAGGCCGACAGCTTCGAGCGCAAGACCGAGGTCTGCCAGCGCTGCTATCGCATCCTCACCCAACAAGCCGGCTTCCCGCCGCAGGACATCATCTTCGACCCGAACGTCCTCACCGTCGCCACCGGCATCGAGGAGCACAACAACTATGCGGCGGACTTCATCCGCACGGCGAAATGGATCAAGGAAAACCTCCCCTTCGCCCGCGTCAGCGGCGGAATCAGCAACATTTCCTTCTCGTTCCGCGGCAACAACGTCGTGCGCGAGGCGATGCACTCGGCGTTTCTCTATCACGCCATCCGGGCGGGGCTGGACATGGGCATCGTGAACCCCGGGATGCTGGAGGTGTATGAGGAAATCCCCAAGGACTTGCTGGCGCTGGTGGAAGATGTGCTCCTCAACCGCCGGCCCGACGCCACCGAGCGGCTCGTCAAGTTCGCCGAAACCCTTAAGCAGAAGGACGAGGCCGTCGTTGCCGAAGAGGAATGGCGCCAGGGCACCGTCGAGCAACGCCTGAGCCATGCGCTCGTCAAAGGCATCGTCGAATACATTGACCAGGATACGGAGGAGGCCCGGCAGAAATATGGCCGCCCGCTGCTGGTCATCGAAGGCCCGCTCATGCAGGGCATGAACGTCGTCGGCGACCTTTTCGGCTCGGGCCGGATGTTCCTGCCGCAGGTGGTCAAGAGCGCGCGCGTGATGAAGAAAGCCGTCGCTTACCTGTTCCCGTTCATGGAGGCCGAGAAGGCCGCTTCCGGCAACCACCAACCCCAGGGCCGCATCCTCATGGCCACGGTCAAAGGCGACGTCCATGACATCGGTAAGAACATCGTGGGCGTGGTGCTCGGCTGCAACAATTACGAGGTCATTGATCTCGGCGTCATGGTGCCGTCGGAAAAGATACTCCAGACGGCCCGCGAGAAGAACGCGGACATTATCGGCCTGAGCGGACTGATCACGCCCTCCCTGGACGAGATGGTCCACGTCGCGAAAGAAATGGAGCGCCAGGGCTTCAGCGTGCCCCTGCTGATCGGCGGCGCAACCACCAGCAAGGCGCATACGGCCGTCAAGATCGCTCCCGGTTACTCCCAGCCCGTCATCCATGTGCTGGATGCCTCCCGCGCGGTCGGCGTGGTGAGCAGCCTCCTCAATCCCCAACTCAAACCGCCCTTCATCGCCAACCTCCGCGCCGACTACGACAAGCTCCGCGCCCAACATGCCGATCAGAAGGCCAAGCCGCTGCTGACCATCGAGGAAGCGCGCAACCGCCGCACCCCCATCGCTTGGAAAGCCAGCGACCTGGAGAAGCCCGCCTTCACCGGCCTCCGCGTCCTCGCCTCCGATCACCAGTCACGCTCCACGCTCCACGCTCCACGCTCCACGCTCTCCCTCTCCGACCTCGTCCCCTTCATTGACTGGTCGCCCTTCTTCCACACCTGGGAACTGCGCGGGCGCTACCCGGCCATCCTGGAAAAACCCGAGGCCCGGAAGCTCTTCGACGACGCGCAGGAACTGCTCAACGACATCGTCAGCCGGAACTTGCTCGCTGCGCGCGGGGTTTACGGCTTCTTTCCCGCCAACGCGGTGGGCGATGATGTCGAGCTATACACCGACGACTCCCGCACCCGCGTCCTGACCACGTTCCATTTCCTGCGCCAGCAAATGGACAAACCCCCGGGCCAGTTCAACCATTGCCTGGCGGACTATATCGCGCCCAGAGGAAACGGCTCGGCAGGAGCCTCGCCCTACCTCAACTCTCAACTCCCCGACTACCTGGGCGCTTTCGCCGTGACTGCCGGCTTCGGCGTCGAGGAGCTTTGCCGCCAGTTCGAGGCCGACCACGACGATTACAACTCGATCATGACCAAGGCGCTGGCCGACCGCCTCGCCGAAGCCTTCGCCGAGTATCTCCACCAGCGCGCCCGCAAGGAATGGGGCTATGGCCAGGCCGAGAACCTGACCACCGAAGACCTGATCCGGGAAAAGTATCGTGGTATCCGTCCCGCCGCCGGCTATCCCGCCTGCCCCGACCACACCGAGAAATGGACCCTCTGGAAGCTGCTCGACGTGGAAAACAACACCGGCATGAGGCTGACCGAAAGCTGCGCGATGTGGCCCGGCGCGAGCGTCAGCGGACTGTACTTCGCCCACCCGGAGTCAAAGTACTTTGCCGTCGGCAAAATCGGGCGCGACCAAGTGGACGATTATCACCGGCGCAAGCAAATGGACCTGCCCGCCGTCGAGCGCTGGCTTGGACCTTACCTCAACTACGAACCTCCCCAGGCAGCTTCAGCGACTTCCGGCAACCCAAACCGGCCTGGCGAGGGTGTGATACACGGGCGCGCAAACGAGGTGTAAGCGGCCCCTGAAGTCACAGACGTTCTTTCCAGCGCCTGTCGTGACGGGCGGCGTGAATCAGTGCGACGACTGTGATCATTTCGTCACTAACCCGGAAGACAATTCGATAGGGGAAGCTGGCAGGAAAGCACCACCGAGCCTGCAGACGCCGATGGCGCAACCGATAGAGCAGCGGATTGGGCGACAAACCATCAATGGCGGCAATGACCTCGCGGGTAAATCGCTCTCCCAGTCCGGCCTGCCGCTCCTCATACCAGGAGGCAGCTTCGGCGATGTCCGCCAAGGCTTCCGGCCGGATGTCCAGCCGATAGCTCACCGCTTGAACGGAGCCATGAGCCGGATCTTGGCTTCGTTCCAAGGTATCGAGGTCTGCGGATCCCTCTCCAAGTCCCGGAAACGCTGCTCGACAAGGGCCTTTTCCGCAGCAGTCAGCGCCCCGTCATCGAGCCAGTCGTCGTTGTCCAGTTCGGCGAGCCGCAGGCGAAGCTCTTGCCGTTCTTCCGGTGTGAGCTTGGGCAACTCGTCGAGAATTTCACTCTTGCTCATGGCGGTACCTTGCCAGATTCCACGGTCAAAGGCAATGTTAATTGGTCTCGTGACTTCGCCCACCCGGAGTCAAAGTACTTTGCCGTCGGCAAAATCGGGCGCGACCAGGTGGACGATTATCACCGCCGCAAACAAATGGACCTGCCCGCCATCGAGCGCTGGCTCGGGCCTTACCTGAACTACGAACCTCCCCAGGCAGCTTCAGCGACTTCCGGCAACCCAAACCGGCCTGGCGAAGCTCCGTAGGAGTAATACCACTTCCAGCTCGAAGATGCACTATTTCCTGTAAGGCAAGCAGGCACAGTAGTTTGCGCCATATTTGGACAGACCTCATGGGCAACCGAAGGCACGAAGACTACGGCGGGCGACGGTATGGAAGGTATTGGGAGGATCATCGGAGGGGCATCAGGCCGACACCAGTGTTCCTGCCGCAAAACCTTTCTTTTTTGCCGCCTGCACGAGGGGGCGCAAGGGTGTTTTCTGCCCTTGCGCCCATAATCGTGTCGGGTTCGACGCTACCAGGACCGCTTCTGAGTGAGGGTCGCTGGAGCCGTGGCCTGGGCGGACCACAAGGCTGGGGGGTACTTATACTATTTCCATCACACTGTCAAGTAGAGAGTTAGACCCATTGGCTTCCTCGGCCGAGGGCGAAGCCGCCAGCAGGACTCAGTGAATAATAGCAGTCCTTGATTGAAAACGCACTATTCCTGAAACGGAGGCACCCCGGCCCTCGTATGGGGGGAGCGCGGGGGCTCACGCAAAGGCGCAAAGGCCGCAAAGACGGCCCTTTGCCCCTCGGGGAGCGCGGGGGTGAGGGGGGTGCGCATCCTCGGAATAGCGCATTTTCGAGCTGGAAGTGGTATTAACGCAGACGCCAAGGCAAGAACGCAAAAGCAATGGGTAGGAGGCTACTTGCCAGCTTCTTTCACGATTCGTATTTCGTCAGGGGTCAGGCCGTAGAGGCGATAGACGATCTCGTCTATCAAGTCGTCGGTGAAGGCGAGGGAAGCCTTCAGCGGCAGGACCTTATCCTTGGCGCTTTGGAAACGCGCGCGGATTTTTTCTTCGTCGGCATCTTTGAGGCGGAGTTTGTTGGCGCGGAAATGGGCGAAGACCTCGGCGGCTTCAAGCTCCCAAAACTCGTCGAGCTTAGTTTTGGGCTTCAAGGCGTGAGCGTCAATGCCGTGAAAATCTTTGAGGTTGGTGAGGAATTGTTTGGCGGCGGCACGTTGCTCGCGGTTGAGGGCCGTCATCTGTTCGGCCAGAAAGGCGAGCAGGTCGTGGACGACATCCGCGCGTTCGGGTTTGGAGGCAAGCTGGTCGGTGACAAAGGCCAGCACACTGTCCGAATTGCCGCCTCTCAGAGCGAGTTGGTAAAGCTGCCTGGCTTTGTCAACGAGCACAGACCGCTTCTTTTCCGCCGTCGTAAATTCGATGCGGCGAATGGGCAGGCGCACCAAATGGGACTTTTGGACATGCGGAAACTTGACCTCCTCGTTCTGGAACGCCGTGTGATACCAAAAGTTCAACAGCCGCGAACACAGAACGCCACATAGGAAGCTTGTTTCATTACCGGAAGCGACGTGATACACAAGATTGGTGGAAGCATAACCTGTGTCGTCGCTTGCCGCGACGATACCTGACGAAAGAAACCTGATGAGCAACTTGGGGACTGTTTGATAGAGAGAGGCAGGCTTCAAAACGGCGGCTTCGATCTTCGCGGGATCAACGAACCAACCCTCATGACTGACGTGGTGGCGATTCATGTCAAGATGGTCAATCAGGGGTAGCGCTCCCGCTGCCGGTTTTTTGGAAATTGCCGGGTGATTCATTCCGCACTCCGCGCCGCGAGTGATTTCGGCAAGTTGACCAAGAGGCAACACATCACGGCTAGCTATTCTTGCGCTTAGACTGATGGCATCGGCTCGGCTGTTCACCGGGATGATATGGAAGGGCATGACCTTGAACGTCGAGGAGGGGACGCGGTGAAACACGAAGGCGGATTCGCCAACGCGCTTGCCCAGCGTCGTAGCCGCCGCAGAATCCGACCCGCCAGCCACGAGAAGCGCGGCGTCGTTGTCCACGCCGGCAAAGGCGACGCCGAGGTCAATCGCACAGTTAAGGTGGCGTTCAACCGCCAGGATTTTGCGCAAGGCCTCGTATGACTCGTTCGTCAAGATGCGTTTTGGCACTACCTCGCCAATAGGAGCGTTCTGGCTGGTCAGGACACAGGCCAACTCACAGAAAATCGCAGCCAAGTCGAACTGGCCCACTGAGGAGTGGTAGTGAACGCGCAGCCAGTTCAGCAAGCCTGCTTGGATTTCGCCTGTTCGCAGACCGAGCCACGGCGGATTACCGACGACCGCATCAAAGCCCGCATCCTTTCCGGGCGAACCATCGTCGTTGAAAAAGACCTCCGGGAATTCGAGTTCCCAATGGAAGTAAGGTTTGTCGAGTTCCTTGACTCCGTAGCGGGCAGCGGCTTCCCGCAACTCATCCGCGCCCGCCTCGGCAGCAACAAGGATTTGTTTGGCGGCAGTCAAGTACTCTTCCTCACTGAGAGGCCCGTCGAAGAAGATGTTCGTCCAGAGGTCGGCGACTCTCTTGTACGGAGCGAGCCGGGGCAGGATTTCAACTTGCCAGCGCTTCTCCTTGGCTTTCACCGTTACCATGTCGAAGCTGGCTTGGCCTTCAATTTGGTGAATCTGGCTGATGGTTTCGGCTACGGCCAATTTGAAGTCAGGGCCAAATGTGAACTGGATTTGTTGCACGCCGGCTTTGCCTTTCTTCTGCGGCAGACCGCCGAGCTGATCAAGCCTTGCCCCGATGAGCGAGTTGCCGCAGCGGAGGTGGTGGTCGAGGAAGTTGAGCGGCTGGTCGGTGGAGATGGTGGTAAGCCAGAGGGAAAGTTTGGCAAGCTCAACGGCGAGCGGATTCAAGTCCACGCCATAGATGCAGGATTCAACGACGCGCCGCCGCCAGTAAGCAATCTCGGTTTCTTCCTGCGACTCGCCTTTGACGAACTCAGCCTGAAACTTCGTGGTCGGGTGATAGACGATGTGGTCAGCCAGAAAGGTGGTGGCTTCGACGAGGAAATGGCCCGAACCCATTGCGGGATCGCAGATGTCCAGCTTAAGGACTGCTTCGGCGAACGAGTTATCCTGTTGGCCGGCAGCACGGGCGGTTTTCACCGGCTCGCGCTGCTCGATTTCCTGCAACAATGGCGTAAGCGTCTGCTCGACGATGTATTTGACGATGTAATCAGGTGTGTAATACGTGCCGGTGGCTTTGCGTTCCGCCTTGTCGGTCTGGAGGACGAGCTTGCCGTCTTCGCGCACAAAGTGGTGTTCGAGCAATCCCTCGTAGATGGAACCGAGTTGCTGGACGCTGAGGTCGGCATAGTCCACCGACTCGAAGGGCACGAACTTCTGCCCGGCCTTCTCCGGGGTGAACATCAGTTGCCGCAATACATCGGCCAGCACGGCATCGGCGACGGCCCACTCTTTCAGCAGGGGGTAACGGTCGGGATCGAAAAGGCCGCCGTTGTAGCGCGGAACTCCGAATTCATCGTTCGCCTTTTTGTCGGTGCCGTTGATGAGCAGGCAGAGCGCATGGATGTCGCGGTAAAACCGCGTTTGGGTCTGGCTGTCGTACTCGGTGAAGTTTTTCAGCGGCGTGAGCAGGCGGGCAAGGGACAGTTGCTTGTAGTACTTGCGCGACTTGGGTTCAACGGGCAGCAACTGCCGGCCCTCGGCGTAGAGGATGAAAAGCAGCCGGTAAAGAAAGATGAGGCAGTTTTCGTAGAGGCGCGGCAGGTCGGCGTCGGTGATGTTGTTTTCGGGGCGTTCGGCGAAGCCGTTGGCGAGGATTTCCACGATGGTGAAGATTCGCTGGCGGAGGTCGGCTTCCAACTCGGCCTGGGTGGCCAAGGCGTTTTCGCGGACCTGATCGAGGCGGCATTTGCCCTGGACATCGCGGGTGAAGGCGGCGGCACTGAAAAGGGCGAGGAAGACTTTGAAGTCTTCGAGGGAGCGGATCGCCAGCTCGAAGTTGATGGCAAAGAAGTGGCTGGGCTTGGTGTCCCGACAGTAGAGCCGCCATTCGTTGCCATTGGTGAGGATGCCCCATCTGAGCACTTGGGCTTCGTCGAGGTATTCCCGGATTTGGCGGTGCGGATAGCGCTGTTGGCTTTTGCTGATTTGGGAAAGCGGATGCCCAAACTTCTTGGCTTCCAAAATGCCGACGCCGACGCGATAGCGCTGGACAACGCTCTGGTTGAGAACGCTTTCTTTGGTGTCGCCATCCGGGTAGAGGATGTAATCCGGCTCTAAATCCTGGTCCGTTTCCGGCAGACGCAAGTTGTCTGACCAGGCGAAGCCAAGCTGCTCAAGAATCTTGTCTATGAATTCCTGACGGACTCCCATTTCGTTGTCATAGCGACGCAGGGCAAAGGCACGCTTTTCATAAAGTGCCTTGCAGAACTGAAACACGGGCTGGGCTTGAGTGTCCGTCGGCCACCAGTCATTATGCTTCAGGCGCGCTTTGAGGTAGTGGTCGGAGAAAAGCCCTTCAGTTGCCCAGAGCTTTCGGACTTCCGGCATTCCCAGAAGCTCAGGATGATCTTGAATGGTCTTTCGCTTTCCCACGTTTGCCTTTAGAGGGCCAGTGAACACCCCTTTACTACTGCTCCGCAAGTCTTGTCTTTCCCGGTCTTGCGGTGAACCGCGCTTAAAAGGAGTTTGTCGCTGGACAGCGCTTGGGATAGGCTCTCCCCCGCATGACCTTAATTATTTGGAAGGACATCTTCACCATCCGCTCTGCGCGGGATGCGGAGCTGTGCGGCGTGAAAATGAGTCCCCGCCTGCAAAGCGCCGTCGCAGGGATGAAAGGGCTTGGGACCATCTGGATTCTTCTGGTAGCGCTCAACCTGCCCGCGCGGGCGGAGTTCACTATCGCCCGGGGAGGGCGTGCGCGTTGCGTGATCGTGCGGCAGGCGGGGGCGACCCTGGCGGAGTCCAACGCCGTGCGTGAGCTGGCGGGGACGCTGGAGAAGATCACCGGCGGGACGTTTGTGGTTCAGGAGGCGAAGGACGCGAAGGCGCCGAAGGGGGCGATAATCGTTGGCCCGGGCGCGGTTGCCCGGGCGCTGTTCCCGGAGGCGGGGCTGGACAAGCTGGGTTCCGAGGAGTTGGTGATGCGGGTGAAGAGCGGGCGGTTGCTGCTGGCCGGGGGGCGGCCACGCGGGACGGTCTATGCGGTGTATCATTTCTTGCAGGAGCAATGCGGCGTGTGCTGGTGGGCGCCGTGGGCCACGACCATCCCGCATCGCCCGAGCTTGCGGGTTGCCGCGCTCGATGTCCGCAGCCGACCCGCGTTCGAGTATCGCGAGCCGTATTGGTTCGCGGGGTTCGATCCGCAATGGAAGGCCCACAACGGCGCCAATGGCGAGAACCACCTCATTCCCGAGGCCCTGGGCGGTTGCATCAAATACAAGGGTTTCTGCCACACGTTTTATCCGCTAGTGCCCCCGGACAAGTATTTCGGCCCGCACCCCGAGTGGTACAGCCTGGTTAACGGCAAGCGCACGCACGACAACGCCCAGCTTTGCCTGTCGAACCCGGAGCTGCGCGACTTTGTCGTCCAGCGGGTGAAGGAGTGGCTGCGCGAGGCGCCGGACGCGAAGATCATTTCAGTGACCCAACACGACTGTGCCGGCGCGTGCGAGTGCCCAAACTGCAAGGCGATTGACGACGCCGAGGGCAGTCCTGCCGGGAGCATGTTGGCCTTCGTGAATTACATCGCGGAGAAGATCGGGCCGGAGTTCCCGGACGTGGCGGTGGATACGTTTGCCTATCAATACACGCGGCACCCGCCCAAGACGATCCACCCGCGGCCAAACGTCATCGTGCGGTTGTGCTCGATCGAATGCAATTTCCGCGAGCCGCTGGACGGCCCGTCCAATGCGGCCTTCCTCGCCGACCTGGCGACGTGGTCGAAGATTTGTCCCCGCCTTTACGTGTGGGACTACGTGACCGACTTCGGCAACTACGTGTTGCCGCATCCGAACTGGTTCACGCTGGGGCCGAACGTCCGCCTGTTCCGCGCCTACGGCGTGAAGGGGGTTTTCGAGGAAGGCGCTTATGCCGGCCCGGGGGAGGAGATGGCCGAGATGCGGGCGTGGTTGCTGGCGCAACTGCTGTGGAATCCGCAACAGGACGACCGGGCGCTGATCCGGGAGTTCCTGCGGGGCTATTACGGCGAGAGGGCAGGGGACATCATCGAGCGTTACCTGGAGTTGATGCACGACGCGTCCAAGGGCTTCTACCTGGCCTGTTACCTGGGCAAGGAGGCGCCGCACCTGCGGTTCCAGCCCCTGGCCGCGGCGGAACGGCTTTGGCAGCAGGCCGAAGAGGCCGCCAGTCGCGAGCCTGATCCCGAGAAGCTGATGCGCGTCCGCATGGGGCACTTGCCGGTGCGCTGCGCCTGTCTGGAGCGTTGGGTGTCGCTGCGGCAGGAATGCCGGGAGCAAAACGGGACGTGGCCGTGGCCGGAGTCGCGCAAAGCCGCCGCCGACGCATTTCGCGCGGTGTGCCAGAGTGTTCCGGGGAAGGATTGGACTCCGGTGCGTGTGCTCAGCGAGGGGGGCCGGCAGGTGGATGATTTCCTGAAGGGGTTTGACGTGGACCCGCCTGAGACCAACGGCCCGCCGCCGCCCAAGGGGGTGCTCCACTCGCCCCCGTAGTCCGACCTGCGCGGGCTGAACCTGCCGCCCTGAAATCCGAGGGCCGAAGCTGGTGAAGATGGAGAATGGCCGCGCCGTCTTCTCGGTCGGCTCCGGGAACTACAGCTTCGAGAGCCAAATGCGTTGACTCTCATCTTGCTGCCCGGCGTCGTTGAAAGTATCTTCTGGAATATGAGCACCGCTGAAAAGGATTTGCGCACCCGTGCCGAAGAGGCCTTCGTGCCGGAGTGGCAAAAGGAGTTGCTCAATGCGCGACGTAAGGCAGTCGAAGAGGGGCGGGAGGACATTCTGGAGTGGGACCGCGTCGAGGCCGCTGCGACTGCCGCTCAGGGGCGGCCCTACTGGAACGATTGATGAGACTGTCACAGCGGAACGCCGGCGCGCGATCGCCGAGCGGGTTATCCGCAGCCTTGGCTTGGCGGGGCTTTAGCCCTGGCTCCGCTTGACTTTGTTTTTACGCTAATGACTTTGTCCCAAACATCCTGTTAGGGATCATGATATGAAGAGCGCGTGTTTGGCGGTTTTCGCTTTGGCTTGTGCCTCCGGTTGCGACAGAATTTCGCCAGTGGATGCGACGAAGACCGCGATGGGAGAGACCTTCGCGCGCATCACGATCTACGCCGAGACAAACAAGTCGGTCCCGCAATCGCTGGACATTCTGCCGCGGCGAGCGGGATATGCGAACAAGACGACGGACGGGTGGAACCGACCGCTACAATATGACCTCAGCAAAGACGGGATCATCACGCTTAGGAGTTTTGGCGCAGATGGGAAGCCGGGCGGCGAGGGCGAAAATGAGGATATTTCTCTAAGCTACCACTCCAAAAGGCCCGACGGCAGTCTTTGGGTTGGATCACCGATGTGGATAGTCGAGGCAGAGATTCATCCCCAACAAGACGGCACAGCGAACGGGAACCATCTGATTCGCTCAGAGACAAATCGAACGTCATCGACGGCTGGCTCCCGTCGCTGACCTCTGCGTTAAAGGCCGAAAAAGCGAGGTCTGAGACCGTCTCTGAGAATCCCCGAGATCGGCCCCGCACCCGGAGCGGCAAAGCTGGAGCTGGGGGCATCCGATGCAGAGCTCGATGTAGCCCGGCTCCTGTGCGTGGACAAGGATCAGATGCTTGATTCCGGTGAGAGAACCCGCCACTGTCGCATCGTGAATCGTGCCCTTCAATCCAATCGCGCCGGTCTGGTTCCTCCCCCCGCCACCTTGCTGATCCTCCTTCTCGCGGCGTCGGCCTTTGCCGGCGAGGCGGCGGGGGGCCTGCTGACGGCGCAGCAGGGCGGCGGTTATTGGTTGGCGCAGACGAAAGACCTCGGCGTTTGGTGGTGTGAGAGCGGTTGGAAAGTCGGGCGTGAGACCGGATTGCTGGATAAGCCGCGCGGCAGGCCGGAGCCGGTCGCAATCTCGGCGGCGCGGGGCGAATTCGAGCCGGCGCAGGTGGTTCTGCGCCCCGAGAAGGACAGTGAGCTGGTATCCGCCGAAGCCAGCCCGTTGCGCAGCCGGTGGGGCGGGGTGGCCGGCATTTCGGTGCAGATCAATGAGGTCGCCTATGTCCAGGTCACCCACCCGACGGATTCGACCGGCGTGCCGGGCTGGTATCCCGATCCGCTGCCGCCGTTGCGACTGCCCCTCGCTCTTCGCGCCGGGCAAAACCAGCCGCTCTGGCTCACGTTTCATGTCCCGCGCGAGACCAAACCGGGCGATTACCACGGCGAGCTGCGGCTCAAGACTTCCCTGGGCGCCGTCAATGTGCCGCTGCGCGTCCACGTCTATGATTTTACGCTGCCGGCAGAGACGCATTTGAAGAGCGCGCTGGGCCTGGGCTCGCACAACATCAACCGGTATTACCACTTGACGCAGCCGGAGGACAAGGAGGCGGTGTTCGAGAAATACCTGCGCAACTTTGCCGAGCATCGCATCAGCCCGTATTCGTTTTATGACTATGCGCCGATTGATATTCGGTTCGCAGGGCAGGGGACCAATCAGCATGCGCGGGTGGATTTCACGAAGTTCGACCGGGCCGCAGCGCAATGGCTGGACCAGGCGCGCTTCAACACGTTCGTCCTCCCCTTGCGCGGGATGGGCGGCGGGACGTTTTACAGCCGGGTCCTCGGGGAGCTGGAGGGATTTCAGGAAGGCACGCCGGAATTCGCGCGGCTGTTTCAGGATTACCTCGGCCAGATCGAGACGCATCTGCGGGAACGGAACTGGCTGCCCAAGGCCTTCACCTACTGGTTTGATGAGCCGGCGCCCAAGGACTTCGAGTTCGTCGCGGACGGCATGAAGCGGTTGAACGCCGCCGCACCCGGCATCAAGCGGATGTTGACGGTGCAGCCCGAGCCGCCGTTGCTGGGGCAGGTGGACATTTGGTGCGGCCTGACGCCGAAATGGACGCCGGAGCTGGTGCGCGAGCGGCGGGCGGCGGGCGAGGAGGTCTGGTGGTATATCTGCTGCGGCCCGCACGCGCCCTATATCACGGAGTTTATTGATCATCCGGGCACGGAACTGCGGCTTTGGCCGTGGCAATCCTGGCAATACGGCGTGCAGGGGATATTGATTTGGGAGACGCTTTATTGGACCAGCCCAGCGGCGTTCCCGCCACCCAAAGTCCAGGACCCGTGGACCGACCCCATGAGCTACAAGTCCGGCTACGGCGAGAAACCCGGCGAGATCGGCTACTGGGGCAATGGCGACGGGCGCTTCCTTTATCCGCCGCGACGGGACCCGACCGTTGACCAGGCGCCCTGCCTCGACGCTCCCGTCAATTCCATCCGCTGGGAGAACCTGCGCGATGGGATGGAGGACTACGAGTATTTCTGGCTGCTGCAACAAGCCGCCACGCACGAGCTGGTCTGGCACGGCGGGACCGAGCTGCTAAAGCAGGCGCGCGAGCTTTTGAAGGTGCCAAGCGAAGTTTCCCGGGACCTCACACACTTCACCGCCGACCCGCGGCTCATGCTCGCCCATCGCGACCGCGTCGCCCGGATGATCGAGCGCTTGCAGCGGAGCAGGTAGCGTAGATTTGCAATCTGCTGTAAAGCCGAGTTGCGCTCTCATTGATCTGGATGACTTCGTCCCAATCCTTTTCAGTGAATTCGAGCAGGGGGGCGCGGCGGATAATGCCGGCGTTGTTGAGCAGGATGTCGAGGACGCCGTGATTTTTCAGGCTGATTTCGCACCGAAAGAGGTGAAACAGTTCACCCTGACGCCCGGCCAGTCGTCACTAGCGGAGCCGAAGGCGCGCACGTTTGCCCGGTTCGTGCCGGAGCGGGCGGACGACTTTGCGTGGGAGAACGACCGGATTGCGTTTCGGATGTACGGCCCGGCGCTCCAGAAGCAGGACGGTGACAAGACCGGCAGCGGCGTGGACGTCTGGTGCAAACACGCGCGCGAGCCGGTCATCAATTCGATGTACAAACGCAAGAACTATCACAACGATGACGGCAAGGCCGCCGACAATTATCGCGTCGGGGCGAATCGCGGTTGCGGCGGCGCGGCGATCTGGTCGGACGGCAAACTGTGGGCCTCGCGGTGTTTCAAGTCATGGAAACTCGTCGCGGAAGGCCCGATCCGCGCCGTGTTCGAGTTGACGTACGCCCCGTGGAACGCGAATGGCCGCCAGGTTTCCGAGGTCAAACGCGTGTCGCTTGACGCTACCCGCCAATGCCGCTGGCGCGAACGGTGACGGCAACTATTGCAATTGAAATAAAGGGAGCCTGGCGCAGGGTCACCACTGCTGTGCCAGAAACCATTCATCCGATTCGAGGTCGTGTTTCAGCAGGTACTCGTTTTCGTCCATGCCGCGCACTTTGAAATAGTCAGCGCGGGGCCACTCGGGTTTGCTTTCGACCTGATACCAACGGTCGAGGACCTCGCCCACTTCGATGCGCATTTCTTCCCAAACGAACCTGCGCGGCGTCTCGTCGGCCTTGGCCCCGGCGTAGCATTCGACTTGGATCGGGATGAGTTTCATCAGCCCCCTGCTTGAGCGCTCTCGTCAA
Organism: Verrucomicrobiota bacterium; assembly: GCA_050011195.1. Classification (GTDB taxonomy): domain Bacteria; phylum Verrucomicrobiota; class Verrucomicrobiia; order Limisphaerales; family UBA8199; genus PALSA-1440. The sequence goes on from JBEKJO010000072.1 coordinate 25,460, forward strand.
GGCCAAGGCCCGAGCGCGCCCGGCATGGGACGGAAGCGCAATCCGCCGTCCACGGCACCTGAACAGTCACGCGGAATAGTTCCGCCCTTCAGAAGCCCAGCTTGCTCAATTCGGCTTCCAGCGCCATCTGGAACGGCTGCACATCGGAAGCGGGGGGCCGATAGCCAGGCTGTGGCGGAATCAGTCCAAGCTGGCCGGTTTGATCGATTTGCCAGGCGGCAATGTTGCCGTCGCTGAACGTGACTTTGCCGCTTACGACGGCGCCGGGTCGCGTGAGCTGGTCCACAGAAAGGGTCACCTTGCCCGGACCACCGGCGGGGTGGGCTGCTTTTGGCGCTGCGGCGCCGGGCCGGGCCAGAGGGGAATGCGCAGCCGCGGCCGGCGGCGCAGCAGACGCCGACAGCACCGTATCACTGAGTTTGGTTGGCTCCGGGTCTTTCGGCGTCAACTTGAGGTCATCCACCAAGAGCCGGACCTCCATGTAGGTCAGGCGAAGGCCGAGTTCGGACGCCAGCCGGTTTTGAATGTCGGACAGCTTCAGCCCCTGCGCGATCCAATCTGACACCGTTTTCCGTTGTGCCTCATCGAGATTCAAATTCATAAGCCCTATTATTCGCGGTGAGTGCCGGCTAATTCAACTCTTGTTTCAGGATCATCTGGTTGCGGGCTGAGCCGCCGGCCCGGTCTTAAACCGCGACTCGAAGGTTGAGTAGAAAGAATTGCCGGACGTGGCAGCGCGTGCTGTGGCGGCGATCCGCACCGAGACCATGCTTTGCGCGGGGAAACCCGCCCCTTCCGGCGTAAACGTCATCGTGTCCCGGGTCGGCGACCACGCGAGCGAACCGGTCGCCGCCGGAACCGTCGAGAAGGCCGGCTCGACGGTGCGGGTGTCCATCGGCTGGCTGAACCGAATCACAATCGGCGTGGCCGTTCCGACGTTCTTTGAATCGTGCGCGGGCGTGATGCTGGTCACCACCGGATCAAGCGGCAGCATTTGGGACTGGGCGATGAATATCTTCGCTGCAGTACCCGGCACCGAGATGGTCGGAGTGCGCGGCCCGGCAGTCACGGTCGCCGTCTCACTGGTGTCGAGCAGATTCACCAGCCGGGTGCCCGCCGGATAAATGGTCGGGCGGTCTGGCAAGGTCTGGCTTGATTTGGCCGTGTTGAATACCACAAAGACCTCCTGCGTGCCGAGCCGCCGCGCATAGGCGAACAGGCCCGGGCCATTGGGGTCGCACCACAGGTTGGAATGCAGGCCCGTTTGCACCGCCGGATAAAGCCGCCGCAGGTTATTGAGCTTCGCAACCCATTGAAACAGCGGATGCGCCATGTTGAAATTGTCCCCGAGCGACGGTCCTTGCTCAAATTGGCCGGCGAACATGTCCTCCCGGTCGTAGGGATCGTTGCCGCCGTTGAAGGCCTGCTCCGTGCCGTAGTACAGGCACGGGATGCCGCGCGCCGTGTAAAGGAAGACCAGCGCCACCTTGAGCCGGCTGGCATTGTTGTTGGCGTTGGCGGCATTGAGGAATCGGGGCTGGTCGTGATTGTCGAGAAAAGTCACCAGCCGCATTTGGGCGCACGGGTCGTAGTTGCCGGCGATGGCGGCGTAGCGATCTTCCAGTTGCCGGGTGTTGCCCGTCGCCCTGGCAAACACGCTGTTGATCCTGAAGTAAAGGGGGTAATCCAACACTGAATCCAGCGCAAACGGACCGCCGGCCTTCGTGCCCGTGTACGAGCCGCACTTCCGATCCGAACCGTCGTACACCTCGCCGAACATGAAGAAGTCTGGTTTCCCGAGCGCGGCAGCGCAGGCGCGCACCGGGGGACACCACTTCTGCCAGAACCCCATTTCGACGTGCTTGACGGTGTCGATGCGGAAGCCGTCAAACCCGGCCTCCCGGATCCAATACTCGTATATCTCGATCATCCGCTCCCGCACATAGTTGCTCTCGGTCCTGAAATCATCCAACCCGCTCAGCTCGCCCAATTCGACCTGGGTCGCATCCCTGAAGTCCCGGATGAAGCCGTTGTTGTGAAAGAGGGCGGAGAGCGTGGTGTTGGTGGCGTTGAGGTCAAACGGCGGAGGGTATTGCCGGTCGGGATTGTGAAAGCGGAGGGTGTAGCCGCCGGGCGGGCGCTTGAAATTCGGATAGCCGGGATCGCCGCTGTCAACGAGGTCGCCGCCATGGTTCACCACCACGTCGTCGATGACCAGTATCCCGCGCGCGTGCGCCGCCCGGATCATCTGCTGCAAATCCGCCAGCGTGCCCCAATGCGGGTCAACCTGGTAAAAGTCCCGCCCGGCGTAGCCGTGGAACTCGCCCTGTGCATTCAGCACGACCGGTGAAATCCAGATCGCCGTCGCGCCGAGGGCTTTGATGTAATCGAGTTTCTGCTCGATGCCCTTGAAATCACCGCCATGAACTGAGGTTCCACTGTGGCCGCTTGGGTCATAGTTGCCGTCGGCGTTGTTGTTGCCAGGGTCGCCGTCGTAGAAGCGGTCGGTGATAATCTGATAGATGCTCTGACGCTGCCAGAATTCAGGGGTTTGGCTGGCGCGGGCCAGGGTCGCGGGAAAGGTGGTCGCGATGAAAACGCTCGCCCCTGCGAGGCCACGCAACAATCTGGCGCTATGGTTCAATCGAGCTGTAGTTTAGAAGTCCAAGACTGGCACTTAAAGCAAGAAGGGAGCGGGCGATCCCTTTCGCCGCGTCATTTGGCGGCCATGTCAAGGGCCTTGTGGTAATCCTCGGGCCGGTCAATGTCCACCTCCAGCCCGGGATCGTCCACCTCGCAAAAGGTGACTTCTCGGGGCCGGGCGGCGAGAAACTCCTTCAGAGTCGCCGCCGTTGAGCCGGCCAGTTGCCGGAACTGGGTTTGGGGCAGCAGGACGGGATGGCGCCCCTGGCCGTGCCGGGCGGGCTGGCAGACTTTGGCGGGCTGCGCGGCGCTGAAATCAAGGACCCGCCGCAGAGTTTGCGGCTGCAAGTGCGGTTGATCTCCCAGCACA
>JBEKJO010000073.1:0-28283 GCA_050011195.1 Verrucomicrobiota bacterium
CGGAGGTGGGGCGTGCTGTCCTCAGCGCGCCGCGACTGTCCGTCGAGGCCCGAAACGCGCAGGTTTGGGCGACCTCCCACGGCGCGCTGAGGACAGCACGCCCTACCCGCAAATGCGCAGACGATTTGGGCAACACGCCCTGCTCAACGGCTGCCCAGCGTTCGCAGCCACTGGTGCCGCTCCGCTTTCGGCTCGCCCGCCAGGCGTTCGACGGCCTGGTAGAACTTCTCCAGATCGCCGCCGTTGAGTTCCAGCAGACGCTCGAAGCCGGGCACCAGGTCGTAGTAAGCCGCGACCGAATTGAGCTGGGCATTGTTAATCGGGTGGGCGAACCATTCGTCATATTCCGTGTCGCCGCCCCATTGCGCTTTCAGTTGCGCGTATTCCCGCCGCAGGCGGTCGAGGAGGTCTTGCTTCTCCCGGCGCAACTGTTCGGGCGGCAGGGCGCGCTTTTTCTTCACGGCTTGGACCTGGCCCTCCTCCGTCCGCGTGTCCTCGTAGAGCGCCTCCAATCGCTCGCGCGTGTTCGCGATCAGGCGCGCGAATTGACGGGTGCGCCGAAGTTCGGCCAGGTATTTCTCAGAGGTGGCCTGGTCGCCTTTGGCGCGCAGCCAGCGCCGGGCGCCTTCCTGGCCGACGGTCGTGGCAAAGGCCTCGTTGAAATCCGTGTCCCCGCTGGCGAACACCCGTTGATGGCCCAGCTCGTGAAAGAGGGTCTCCGCCAGGTCCGGCTCGGGATCGAAGATAAAGGTGTTGAGGACGGGGTCCTTGAACCAGCCCAGCGTGGAATACGCCGGCACGCCGCCGACATAAACATCATAGCCCTTTTTCTGCAGCCGCGCGGCATAGTCCTGTGCGCCCCGCTCGGAAAAGTAGCCGCGATACTCCAGCCTGCCCGCAAACGGATACCACCACGTCTTCGGCTCAAGCGAAAACTCCGGGGCGGCCTCCACGTCCCAAACCACGAATGGACGGCCCACATCCGCATATTTCTGATAATGCCGATCCACCGGCAGCTTCAAATCCTTCGCCGCGAAGGCGCGCAGGCGCTGGACGAGCTGAAGTTTCGCCTGGAGCGGCGCGGGGGTTTGCGCGTCGGCCAGCAGCTTCTCGATGCGTTCTTCGCGGGCGACGATCTCATACTGGCCTTTGATGGCCTGGCCGTAATAGCTGAGGGTTTGGCAGCCGGACATCGCCAGCACTGCCGCAAGGAGGGCGGGCGCGACCAGCCATTTTCGCAGGCGCCGCACCGGTTCGAGGCTCCACTTCATCACAGTATGTCCCTTCCCATTAAATCGTGGGAGGCCGTTTGGCAAATGCCTTAAACATGGAGGGCTTGGATCGGTGACCCATCGGGAAGCTGGCCTGCGCCAGTGGTTGGCGACAGGAGCCTGACGAATTCATCAGGTGGATTTAGCTTGCCTGCCACAGAGATTTCCGTTAGAAACCGTCCTTATGAAAGGTGCCGCTCACAAGCCAAGCTTCCGGCGGCCCAAACAACCAAACTTATGAAACTGACTCACCTTATGAGAACATATCTGTTTACTCTCCAAACCGCGGTCATGGTGTCAGCGTTGGCTGCTCGCGGACAAGGGACCACGTTCATTTACGACCAGCAATCGGCGACCAACCAGAGCATCAGCCCTGGTTTCACGCTTCAGGCGCAGCCCGAGGGCCAGTCCTTTACGCCAGCCCTTGCCTCCGTCGGGTTTGTCCAGTTTGAGTTTTGGGATGGCTATCCTGGGGGTGGCGTGGGAGCCACAGTGTATGTGAATCTGCTGGCAGGTTCGATCAGCGGAACGGTGCTGGATTCCACGGCCCCGGTTTTCATGCCGTATGGTTTTTCTTACGGCATCACCAATTTCTTCTTTGCGACGCCGGTGGCTGTGACCCCGGGGACAACTTATTACTTGCAACCGGTTCTCGAGTCTGGTGACAGCGGTTGCGCGATAGTCGGTGGTTTAACTAACTATCCGGGCGGAACGTCCTTTTTCGACGGCGCACCGGATCCAGACGGCTACGATCTGTGGTTCCGGGAAGGGTACATCGTCCCGGAGCCGGCGTCGGGGTTGCTGGTTCTGTTGGGGATTGCGGGAATCTGGGCCGCTCGGCGGGTTTGGCGGCTCAGGGGCGGGGCGTTCGTGGCGAATTTATCAGGTGGATTTGTCTTGCCAGCCATAGGGATTTGCGTTAAAAGCCGTCCTTATGAAAGGTGCCGCTCACAAGCCAAGCTTCCGGCGGCCCAAACAACCAAATCTATGAAACTGATTAACCTTATGAAATCCTATCTGTTTGCCCTTCAAACCGCGCTCATGTTGTCAGCGTTGGCTGCTCGCGGACAAGGGACCACGTTTATTTATGACCAACAGTCCGCAACGAACCAAGGCCCGGCAGGGGGTGACGGCGGCGCTCCAATCCAAGAGGACCAGCCGATGGGCCAGTCTTTCACTCCAGCCCTTTCGTCGGTCGGCTTTGTTCAGTTGAAGTTCGACGATTTCAACCCCGGCAACGGCCTGGGAGCCACCGTCTATGTGAATTTGCTGGCGAATTCGATCACCGGAACAGTGCTGGATTCGACCGCCCCCGTTTTCATGCCAGACGGTTTTTCGTTCGGCATCACCAACTTTTTCTTCGCGACGCCCGTGGCAGTGACTCCGGGGACGACCTATTATCTTCAGCCCGTGGTTGTCTCCGGAGACGATCCCTGGGATGTGGTTGGCGGCAACTATGGCTATGCAGGGGGGACAGCTTTTTTCAATGGCCAGCCTTCCTCGACGGATTTGTGGTTCCGGGAGGGTGAGCTCGTCCCGGAGCCGGCGTCGGGGTTGCTGGTTCTGTTGGGGGTTGCGGGAATCTGGGCCGCTCGGCGGCTCAGGGGCAGGGGTCTGCTGGCGGATTTATCAGGTGGATTTGTCTTGCCAGCCATAGGGATTCGCGTTAAAAGCCGTCCTTATGAAAGGTGCCGCTCACAAGCCAAGCTTCCGGCGGCCCAAACAATCTAACTTATGAAACTGATTAACCTTATGAAACGCTATCTGCTTACCTTTCAGACCACGCTCATCTTGTCAGCGTTGGCCGCTCACGGCCAGGGGACCATGATCTACGATCAACAATCCGCAACGAATCGAGATGTCGGCGTCGGTGGTGTCCCGATTCAACAGGAACAGCCAATGGGCCAGTCCTTTACGCCGGCCCTTGCCTCCGTCGGGTTCGTCCAGTTTGAGTTCTTGGATAACTACCCTGGGGGTGTGGGGATCACAGTCTATGTGAATCTGCTGGCAGGTTCGATCACCGGAACGGTGCTGGACTCGACGGCCCCGGTTTTCATGCCAGATGGTTTTCTCGTCGGCATCACCAATTTCTTCTTTGCGACGCCCGTGGCGGTGACGCCGGGAACAACTTATTATTTCCAACCGGTCCTCCAGTCTGGTGACAGCAATTATTCTGGGATGGAGGTTGGATCATATGGCTATCCGGGCGGAACGCTCTTTATCAACGGCTCGCCAGACCCCAATGGTTACGATCTGTGGTTCCGGGAAGGGTACATCGTCCCGGAGCCGGCGTCTGGGTCACTGGTTCTCTTGGGGATTGCGGGCATCTGGGCCGCCTGGCGGCTGAGGACCAAGGGTTTGGTCCTGCCCTGATTCTGGTTGCTGCGGGAGCGGCGGGCATTTGCAGCGCCGGCGCTCAAACCACACAGACGAACTCGGGCAGAGCGTACTTTTCCATGCAGCATCCGGAATGGCCGCCGCTTCCGGTGCCGAAGCCCGGGTGCGCGGTCTTGGCGTTGCCCGGGCAGCCGGGCTGGTGGAAATTCGACGACCTCGACCTCGACTACGCGGCGGCGCAACTGGCGCTACCGCCACTGCCGGGGCCAGGCAGCATTGGGGGCGGCAACCCGGACGACGGCACAAACGGGGGATCGGCTGGCTATGGAACGAATCTGTGGCTTGAACTCACCGGCATCGTGACGAATGCCGTGGATATTACCGCCCACAATGTGGATGATTCGCAGTGGTTCCAGCTATTGAGCAAGACGGACCTTCTTGCGGAACTGGATTGGACGGTTGAGCAGCAGATTGAGCAGCCCGCCGAGACGAACTTGTCCCTGACGGTCCTAGAGGATGGCCGTCCGGCGGTATTCTTTTGGGGGGCGCAGTCGGACACGCTGGTTAAGGTAACGTGGGGCAGCGACACTATCCGACCGTCGTGCGGCTACACAAACCAGCCTGGCTACTTCGTCATCCAACGCAGGACGTTCTCCGAAAGCTATGAGTCGGAGCTGTGGGTCTATTATCGGATCAGCGGCACGGCCAGCAACGGTGTGGATTACACCTATCTCGCCAGCACAACCAATATTCCGGCCGGGCTCGGCTATGTCCAGGTCTGGGTGAATCCCCTTCCGAGCTTGTCGGGGTCGAATCTAACGGTGACGTTGACGCTGGTGATGACCAACGGGTATCTGGTGGACTCGAACTCGCCTTCGGCGACGGTTGTGATCGAGGCGAATGTGTTCAGCCTGGTGGCGTCGAACATGTACACGGCTGTCGGGCTGGCCTACCACCCGCCGACTGAATCTCTGCTGGTGTCGGTGGATCCGGTCGCTTCTGGCGGGACTAATTTCGTGCGGATTGACACCAACGGAGTGTACCTTTGGGCGAACGTGGCCGGTCTGCTTGAGCCGGTAACGATCGCGACGGTCAAGACAACCAGCAATGGGTGGGTTGAGGGCGACATGTATTTTGACAATTATGACGGCACGTATTTGCCCAGCATCGGGTGGCTCACCAACGATGGGACGGCGTGGAAGGCGCCGTGGCCGTATCTGAATGGGGGCGACTCTCCGGTCGGGGGGCTTTATGTGGATCAAACCGGAGTCTTCGGCGGTGATTTAATCGCGACCGCGGGGGGTGATGGGGGGGTCTGCATTGACGGGCGCGTCTGGAGGATTAGCTGGCCCACCAACGCCACGCTGGTGGCGAGCAACTACATGGCTTTGGGCCCGGTGATTACGCTGACCAACGACGTGGCGCAATGGGGGCCGTGGGCCGGGAAGATCATCACCGGCCAGGGCCCGGAGGACTTGCTCTTGCTGTACACGAATGCGGACCCCGAGATTTATGCGATTGATACCAACGGGCAGGTCACCACGAACCACCTGGGAATTCAGACCGAACATTTGGACCTGATTCCGCCGAATCAGTCCTTCTACTGCTGTGACTGTTTGGCAAATGCGGTGTGGAAGGTGCCGGCTGGCGTGTTCACGAATCATGTCGGCCAGCTCCTCATCACCGGAGCGGGCCAGGTGCCCTACTGGCAGCAGCCACCAGCGCTTTTCATCGTGCACTGGGACGCGGGCGCCACCAAGTTTGTCGTCGAGGAGATTTCGGCGCCGGACTTCGTTGAGTGCCTGGAAGATGGCGCGTTCGCGCCAATCGAGCTTCCGTGCCTGCCACACCAGTAAGCCGACACCAACCCGCCGGTGTCCGGCCCGGCCTTTTACCGCGTCGGCGTCCAGCGGTAGCCGCGAGATGCTGGCGAGGCGCCGGCAGGTTGCCAGCTTCGGGCGTTCCAGCACGCAAAGCCGGCAACATGCCGGCGCTCGGTGCGGCAGCGGTGTCGGCGCTCGGCCCTCACCCTGCCCGCAGCGCCTGCTCGCGTTCGAGCAAGGTCGGGTGTGAATAATAGAACCCGCTGTAGAGCGGATGCGGCGTGAGGTTGCTCAGGTTCTTCTCATTGAGCTTGCGCAGCGCGCCGATCAACGCGCCCGGCTCGTGCATGACTTCCGCGGCGAAGGCATCCGCCTGGTATTCGTAGCGCCGCGACCACCAATGCGCCACCGGCGAGAACCAAAACGTGACCACGCCCGACAGCAGCCCGAACAGCAGCAGCGCGGGCACGATGTTCCCCGGCTCAAAGCCGAAGCCCCGCTGAAACCAGTCCTGTTGCGCGAGCAGCGAGACCAGGTAAAGCCCCGCCAGCGAGCCCAGCGCCGAGGCCGCCAGCGTTTTGGGGATATGCTTCTTCTTGAAGTGGCCGATTTCGTGCGCCAGCACTGCCGCCAGTTCCGGCTCGGCCAGTTGTTGTATGAGGGTGTCGAACAGCACGATTTTCCGGAAGCCGCCGAAGCCGGTGAAGAACGCATTCGAGTGCCGGGAACGTTTGCTGCCGTCCATGACCTGAATGCTCCGGGCGCGGAAACGGGTCTGCCCGGCCAGCTTTAATAACCGCTCGCGCAGGCTGCCCTCGGGCAGCGGGGTGAATTTATTGAAGAGCGGCAGGATCAAGACCGGCGCGAGCACCAGCATCAGCAGTTGAAACCCGAGCAGCGCGGCCCACGCCCACAACCACCACCACGGCCCGGTCCACTCGACCAGCTTCAGCACCAGCACCAGCAGCGGGTATCCCAGCACGATCCCCAGCAGCAGCCCCTTGAGCCGGTCCAGCCACCAGAGCTTCTGCGTCGTGGTGTTGAAGCCGAAGCGCTCTTCCAGGCGGAACTGGTCATACCAATCCAGCGGCAGGCCCGGCAGCGACAGCGCGACCCCCGTGGCAAAGAGGAAGGCGGTCAAGGCCCAGGCCGAACCACCCAGCCATTGCATGCACCCGTGAAAGCCCCACGGCAGCACCCCGCTGAAAAGCGCGAGCAGCAGCACCGCGGAATTGTAACTCACTTCGATTTGATCCAACCGGCCCTTGGCCAGCGTGTATTGCACCGATTTGGCATAGGTCGCCTCGTCCACGACGCCTTTGAACGCCGCCGGCACCTTGCCGGCATGGGCCAGCACGTGGCGCGAGTTGAGCCGCTCCAGCCAAAGCTGGGCGGCCCACTTGGCGAGAATGAGCAGCAGAACAACCCAAGCAACCACACTGACGGCACGCATCGAAAGAGGGATGTCCGGACGGTGTGCTAAAGCTCGAAGGCCCAGCGAATCGCGTCTTTGATCTTCGCCACGACTGCTGGCTCAAAGCGGCCGCGCCGGTCTTTCAACTCGTGATGCCGCACTGCGCCGATGCCCTGCGTGTCCGCGTAAGACTGCAAACGGAGCCACGGGACTCGGGGCATCGTCACTTCATACCGGCTTCCGCGTGGCTCTTTGGTCAACGGGACGAACAATGACATAGCTCGGGGTGCTTGCGGGTCTTCGCGTGACATAATCACGATGGGCCGGACTTTGCCCTTATAGCCCAGGTCCAGCATATAGACTTCACCAACCTTCGGAGTCATCGAAGTCCCTCAACATCCGGTTCCTGCGCTCCACGTCAAGCGGATCGTCTGATTGAGCCTGGAGCTTGAGCGGCACCTTGCCGGTTCGGGCAATCTGCGCCACGAAAATACGGACCATTTCCGCCGTGGAGGTGCCAAGGTGATCAGTCACCTTGTTGGCTTTATCCAGCAGCGGCTTCTCGATGCGACAGCGAAAGAGCACGGTCATGCTCCAATTGTGCCCCATGCCTGGATGCTGTCAAGCCAAACCATCCCTGCCTGGGCGGGGGAGAACACATCGAGGCTCACAGGGAGAGTGCGCTTGCGGGGCCGCTTTTTCCGTTGAGTCAACTTCCCGCCGCGACTAGGTTGGCGCCCATGAACGTCTTCGTCACCGGTGGCGCCGGGTATATCGGCTCGATTTGCGCCGAGACCTTGCTCGACGCCGGGCATCAAGTGACCGTTTATGACGACCTCACTGAGGGCCATCGTTCGGCGGTGGACGGACGGGCACGCTTCGTTCTCGGCCGGCCCGAGGAGGAGAACAACATCCTGAACGCCGTCAAAGAAGCTCGGCCCGACGCCATCATGCACTTCGCCGCCAACGCGCTGGTCGGCGAATCCATGACCAACCCGAAGAAGTACTTCCACAACAACGTCGCCAACGGCCTGAAGCTGCTCGATGCCGCGGTCGAAGGCGGCGTGAAGAAGTTCGTATTCAGCTCGACGTGCGCGACCTATGGCCCGCCCGAGCGCCTGCCGATGACCGAGGATTTGCCGCAGCGCCCCATCAACCCCTATGGCGAATCGAAGCTGATGTTCGAGAAGATGCTCCTGTGGTATCAACGGATCTACGGGCTGGAGTTCATTGCGTTCCGTTACTTCAACGCCGCCGGCGCGAGCGCCCAACTCGGCGAGCATCATCGCCTCGAGACGCATCTCATCCCGAACGTGTTGCAGGTCGCCTTGGGCCGGAAGCCGCACTGCGAGGTTTACGGCACCGATTATCCCACGCCCGACGGCACCTGCATTCGCGACTACATTCACATCCTCGACCTGGCCCAGGCGCACCTGCTCGGCCTGGCGCCGGGCCGGCAGGGCTTCTACAACCTGGGCAACGGCGATGGTTACTCCGTCCGCGAAGTCATCCGCATGTGCGAAAAGGTGACCGGCAAAGCGATTCCGGCCATCGAGAAGCCGCGCCGCCCGGGTGATCCGCCCCGGCTGGTCGCCGCGGCAGACCGGGCGATGCGGGAACTGGGGTGGAGGCCCAAATACCCGAAGCTGGAAGACATTGTGGCCACCGCCTGGGCCTGGCACCAGCGCCATCCCAACGGCTACCTGGACTAACATGATGAACATTCTGCTGGTGGACGACGATCCACACGTATTGGAACTTTATCAGGAGGGGCTTTCCCAGCAAGGAGCGCGCGTCGTTACCGCCGCCGATGGCGTGGCCGCGATTCAAGCTCTCCGCGACGGCAAGCCGGACGTGGTCGTGCTCGACCTCATGATGCCCCGGTTCACCGGTGTGGACGTGCTGAAATTCATTCGCTCGCAACCCGACCTGAAAACCCTGCCGGTGGTGGTGCTGTCCAACTCCTACATGAACCAGTTGGCCGCGGGGGCCGCCGCGCTCGGCGTCCAGAAGGCGCTCCTGAAGGTTCGCTGCTCCCCTTCCGTTCTGCTCGGCATCATCAATGACGTTCTGGCGGGCAGAACCAGCAGCGAGGACACCTCGCATTTGCTCGCCGTGCCGGATCAAAGCCCGGCCGCCCCGCCCTCGCCCGCCCGCATTGGCTCACAGGGGCTTGAAACACCTGCGCCGGCGCCAGGCGACGCTCCAACCGCCGCCGCCGAATTCCAAACCAAAGCCCGTCGCAGTTTCCTCCAGAATGCTCCGGCGACATGCGCCGCCATGCGCAGCCTCTGCCAGGCCTTTGCCACGGCGGCGAAGGACTCCGAGCGCGACCAGCGCCTGCAGGATTTCTATCGCAAGGTCCATTTTATCGCGGCGACCGCCGGTCTGGCGGAATGTCACCACCTGGCACAGATGGCCAGCGCGTTCGAGGCGCTGCTGTTCGAGCTCATCAGCCAACCGGCCTCCGTCACCCCTTCCGTGTTGCGCACGATCGCGTCCACCGTTGACTTTCTCGCCCTGCTCTTTGATTGCGCCCGCGACGCGGACCTCGAGGTCCCGCTCTCCGCGCAGGCGCTGGTCGTCGATGATGATCCGCTGAGCAACCGGCTCGTGGTCGCCGCGCTGCATCGCACGCAGCTCCAGGCCCGCAGCACCGATGACCCTATGGTCGGCTTGCAGTGGCTGAAGGAAAACCGTTTTGACCTGGTGCTGCTGGACATTGAAATGCCCGGGATGGACGGCTTCGAGCTGTGCCGGAGGCTGCGCTTGTTGCCCGGCTACCAGAAGACTCCGGTGATCTATGTCACCAGCCACAGCGACTTTGAAAGCCGGGCCAGGAGCGTCTTGAGCGGCGGCAATGACCTGATCTCCAAGCCCGTGTTCCCCATGGAACTGGCCGTCAAAGCGGTTGCCCTCTTGCTGAAGCGGCAAACCGCCGCCGCGTAAACGCGCCATGTCGCCTGTGTCCGTCTGTGCCCGCTCACGGCTCCTGAGCCTGCTCCGGCGCCAGGCCGGGGCACTCCGTCTGGATCACCACCTGCTGGACGAAATCTGGGAAGACATCCAGCTTGGCGTTGCTGGCGACGTGGATGCCGCAGCCCAGCAGCACGCACGCCAGCGCCACCACCACGGCGCGGTACTTGAGGGAGAAATGGACGAGGGCTTGGAGCATCTGGACAGGTTCGGCGTTTACTCTCCTGCTCCCGGACCTTCATAATGAGTTTAATTCTGCGTTGACACAGTCCAGGCTGAATGGTCTAATTCACGCGCGGACAGGAATTTTAAGCGCGAGTGCGGGCGAATGGTTTCCCGGTTTTGTTCCGGGGATAGCCTATGAAACTGTCATCGGCCCTTGGCTGGCCAATACCAGCGCCGCTTCCAGCGACGCCAGAGGGACTGTTCGTTCCACATTCGGCGTCAACAATCACTCGAGGAAGTCTATGAAAAAGAACTGCACAATCGCAGGCTGGCTGGTCCTGCTGGCCCTCTCAATTCTCAACCTTCAACCCCCAACCGCTTACGCCCAAACCACTGCCTTCAGCTACCAGGGCCAGCTTAACGCCAATGGCAGTCCGGCCACGGGCATTTACGATTTGCGATTTACGATTTACGACGCGGTGACCAATGGCAATGTTGTCAGCGGCGTTCTCACGAACGCCGCCACGCCGGTTACGAACGGCCTGTTCACCGTCACGCTGGATTTCGGCCCCGGGGTTTTCACGGGGCCGGCGCGCTGGCTGGAATTGGACGTGCGGACGAATGGCAGCGGCGCGTTCACCCCGCTGCTGCCGCGCCAGCCACTCCTGCCGACGCCCTACGCCATCATGGCCAACACGGCCAGCAACCTGCTGGGCACGGTGCCCGCCGCGCAATTGAGCGGCAGTGTGCAGTTGGCGCAATTGCCGGGAGCGGTGCTGACGAACAATCAAACCGGCGTGACGTTGAACGGCGCGTTTAATGGCAATGGCGGGGGATTGACGAATCTCAACGCTTCGCAACTGACCAGCGGCACCGTGCCCCTGGCGCAATTGAGCGGCATCACGAGCAACCAACTGGCCGCGGCGACGTGGCAACTGGCGACCAACTTGAACGGCGGCAACGCGGCCCTGGCGAGCAACGTCGTTTCCGGCATCGCCATCACCAACGCCTTCATCACCAACTCGGTTTTTGCCGGCAACGGCGGCGGCTTGACCAACTTGAGCGTGCCGGCGACGAGTCTGACGGGCACGATTCCGCTGACACAGTTGCCGGGAGCGGTGCTGACGAACAATCAAACCGGCGTGACGTTGAACGGCACGTTTAATGGCAATGGCGGAGGGTTGACGAATCTCAATGCTTCCCAGTTGTCCAGTGGCGTGGTTCCGCTGGTGCGCTTGCCCGCGGCGGTGATAACCAATGATGCCGCAAATCTGACCATTGGCGGGACCAATGCGGTCGCGCCGCTGACCGTGCCGCCGAAGATGCCGGCTGCCGCTATCGGTTCGGTGGGCACGGGGGCAAATCCATGGTCTGTTGCGGTGGCCGGGCGCTATGCCTTTGTGGTGAACAATGATGTCAGCCCGACGTTGCAGATTCTTGATGTGAGCACACCGTCGGCCCCGGTCAGCGTCGGTGTGGCGGGCACGGGCACTTATCCCAATTCCGTTGCGGTCGCCGGGCGCTATGCCTATGTGGCGAACGCCGGTGGCACGTTGCAGATTTTTGATGTGAGCAATCCGTCGGTGCCGGTCAGCGTCGGTTCGGTCGGCACGGGCGGCAATCCATCTTCCGTTGCGGTGGCCGGGCGCTATGCCTATGTCGTGAACGAAAATGCAAACACGTTGCAGGTTTTCGATGTGAGCTTACCCTCGGCGCCGGTCAGCGTCGGTTCGGTCGGCACCGGCAACTATCCACAATCCGTTGCAGTGGCCGGGCGCTATGCCTATGTGGCGAACAACGGGTCCGACACCTTGCAGGTTTTTGATGTGAGCAATCCGTCAGCGCCGGTCAGCGTCGGTTCGGTCGGCACGGGCAGCGGACCATGGTCCGTTGCGGTGGCCGGGCGCTATGCCTATGTGGTGAACCTTGGCAACAGCACGCTGCAAATTTTTGATGTGAGCACACCGTCGGCGCCGGTCAGCGTCGGTTCGGTCGGCACGGATAGCCAGCCAATTTCCGTTGCGGTGGCCGGGCGCTATGCCTATGTGGCGAATGATGCTTCCAGTACGTTGCAGCTTTTTGATTTGGGCGGGGCATACCTCCAGCAGTTGGAAGCCGGGGCGATGGAGACGGGCACGCTGCAAACGCGCGACACGGTGACGGTGGGCAATAATCTGGACGTGCGCGGCGGCCTGACGGTCAGCGCCAGCGCGCGGATTTCGGGCGGTTTGAGCGTGGATAACGGGACGATCACCGCGCCGAATTTCAGCGGCAATGGCGCAGGTTTGACAAATGTTCCAGCCAACGCGATCAATGGCGGGTTCACCACCAACATCCTTATTGGCGGGCATACGTTTTACTACACAAATGGCATCTTGATGAACGTCCAATGAAAGCTCTTTTGATCATGCCGATTCTGCCTGTTGCCGTCCGGCAGCAAACGGCGCGGTGGGGACACCGCGCCCTGCCTGCGTTGTTCAGCCTGCTGCTTCCGGCAGTCGGTTTCGCACAATCCTACTCGATTGACTGGTATAAAGTCGCCGGGGGCGGCGGGACGAGCACAGGCGCCGCCTATCAAGTCAGCGGGACCGTCGGCCAGCCGGATGCGGGCAGCGCGATGAGCGGGGGACAGTATTCGGTGACGGGCGGGTTCTGGAGTTTGATTGCGGTGGTGCAGACGGCGGGTGCGCCCGTGTTGAGCATTACGCACTCGGGCAACAGCGTAACGGTCTCGTGGCCGCTGGCGGCGAACGGGTTTGCGTTGCAGCAGAACAATAATGTGGCCAACCCTGCCGGTTGGTCAGCCTACGGCGGCACGGTGAGCACCGCGAGCGGAACCAACAGCATTACGATCAACTCGGCGACGGGAACTCTGTTCTTCCGCCTGACGCACCCCTGACGCCCGGATGAATCGGTGTTTCATCAGTGCCGGTGGGACACCTGATCGCCCTGCCATCTCCCGAACAGGGTGGGACGCGGTGGAACGGGCCTTACCAGGGTTTCCTCAGGCGATTTGCAGCTCGCGCACGACGAACGGCGCGAATTCCTCATGCAGGTGCGGCGGGATGCGGGCCTTGAAGCGGGCAGTCTTGCCGTTGTAATTCCGCTCGACCACCTGGCCGACTTCATGCAGCCGCGCGATGACGCCCGGCCGGTCGTGCGGCACGGAAAGCTCCATGAACTCGCGGATGGGCCGCAACTGGCTGCCCAGCTCCGCCAACAATGAGGGAAGTCCCTCGCCGGTGGTGGCGGAGATGGCGACGCCGTGCGGGTGCCGCTCCAGGAACCGGGTGAGCCGGTCGCGGCTGCCAATGAGTTGGTCGATTTTGTTGAACACCATCAGCGTCGGCTTGCCTTCGGCGCCGATTTCCTTCAGCACGGCATCGACCGATTGAATCTGTTCCTCGGCTTCGGGATGGCTGACATCCACCACGTGAACCAGCAGGTCGGCCTGGACGACTTCTTCCAATGTCGCCTTGAACGCCTCCACCAGGCCATGCGGGAGCTTGCGGATGAAACCGACCGTATCGGTCAGCAACACGTTTTGGTTCGACGGCAGCCGCAAGCGGCGCGTGGTCGGGTCGAGGGTGGCGAATAATTTGTCTTCCGCCAGCACCTCCGCGCCGGTGAGGGTATTGAGCAAGGTGGATTTGCCGGCGTTGGTGTAACCGACAATCGAAGCCAGCGCCCAGTGATTGCGCTGCCGCGCGTGGCGCTGGGTCGCGCGCTGGCGGCGCACGACCTCCAACTCGCGCGAAATGCGGGCGATGCGGTCCTGCACCCGGCGGCGGTCGGTTTCCAACTGCGTCTCGCCTTCACCGCTGCGCATGCCGATCCCTCCTTTTTGCCGCGTCAAGTGGCCCCAGAACCGCGTCAGGCGCGGCAGCAAATGCTGCAGTTGCGCCAGCTCGATCTGGAGCTTGCCTTCGCGCGTCCGGGCGCGCTGGGCGAAAATATCAAGAATGAGCGAGGTGCGGTCGAGGACCTTGCAGTTGAAGGCCCGCTCCAGGTTGCGGCTTTGCGCGGGGGAAAGCTCGTCGTCAAAGATGACGGTATCGACATCCGCCCGGTGGCAATGCTGGGCGAACTCCTCGGCCTTGCCGGTGCCGATGTAGGTGGCGGCGCAGGGCGCGGCCATCTTCTGTATTCCGTCGCCAATGACTTCGCCCCCGGCGGTGGTGGCCAGCTCGGAAAGCTCCTCCAACGAATCGCGCAGGTCGCGACCGTGCCGGGTTTTGAGTTCAACTCCTACGAGGAAGACTCGTTCCGTCCTCCGGTTTCTGGTCTCGATCAGTGCTTTCAATTCCGGGCGTGTATCACGCTCTGTCTCTTTCTAATTATCTGCAGTAAACAATACCACCTTCCGGGCTGGAGGAAAAGAGGTTTTTTTGCTGGGCGGGAGGGCGAGCGTCCTCGCGAGCCCAAAGCCCAAAGAACCCGGGAAGATGGGGCTCGCGAGGACGCTCGCCCTCCCGAGCGGAGCGACGTCCAGCGGTGAAAAGGTTCACAGTCCGGCCATCGTTTTGACGACCGCCTCGGCGCTGGCCTGGGGTTCAAGGTTAATCCAAGTCAACTGCAGTTGCCGCCGGAACCATGTCATCTGCCGTTTGGCAAACTGGCGGGTGCGGGTTTTGACCAGTTCAATCGTCTCCAGCAGCGGGCGCTCGCCGCGCAGGTGCTCGACAATCTGGCGATAGCCGAGCGCCTGCATGGCGGTTTGATTTTGGGCCAGGCCGCGCTTCAGGAGTGCTTCCGTCTCGGCCACCCACCCCCGGCGGAACATGCCGTCAACCCGGGCGTCAATTCGCTGGCGCAAGTCAGCCGGGGAGCGCGCCAGGCCAAAGAAGAGGGACGAGGGGTGAGGGGCGAGGGGCGAGGGTTGCCAGTCGGCGCGCTGGGTGGAGAAGGGTTTGCCCGTCAGGCGAATGACCTCTATGGCGCGAATGACCCGGCGCGGGTTTTGGCGATCAATTCGTTCGTAGGTCACCGGATCACGCGCGGCCAATTCGCGCAGCAGTTCAGGCAAGGGCGTGGCTTCCAGCGCGGCGCGCAAAGCGGCGTCGGCCGGCGGCGCTTCACCCAATCCTTCGAGGAAGGCCTTGAAATACAGCCCGGTGCCCCCGCACAGGATTGGCCGCCGGCCCCGGCCCTGGATGTCCGCGACGGCGCGGCGCGCCAGCGCTATGAATTGGGCGGCGTCGAACGGCTCGGTTAGGTTCGCCACGTCAAGCAGATGATGGGGCGCGCGGGCGCGCTCTTCGGGCGAGGGTTTGGCTGTGCCGATGTCCAACCCGCGATAGACCTGCATGGAATCGACGGAGATGATTTCGCCGCCGAACCGCTCGGCGAGCAGCACGGCAATCTCTGATTTGCCGACGGCGGTCGGCCCGGCCAGTAGCAAAGCACGAGGATGGAGGAGAGAGGATGGAAGAGGGTATTCGGTTTCGGTGGCCATCAGCTATCTTCGATCCTCTATCCTCGCTTTGGTTCGGGGCGTGGCGCGAGCCAAAGCAAAATCAGGCCCGCCGCGAGAATGGCGATGCTCATCAGGTGCGCCGGCGTGGCCCAGCCGCCGAGGTAATGCTGGCGCTCGGGATAATCCCCGCGGAACAGTTCCACAAACGAGCGCAGGACGGCATAACTCACCAGATAGACGCCGAAAACCTGGCCGTCGAACTTCTTGCGGCGATACAGCCAGGCCAGCGCCGCGTACAGGCCCAGATTGAGGAGCGAATCATAGATTTGGGTCGGATGCAGCGGGTAAGTCGGGCGCGGGGGGTCAAGCAGAATGTCTTCGGGGAAGCGAATGGCCCAGGGCAAATTGCAGGCGCGCCCGTAACAGCAGCCGTTGAGCAGGCAGCCGATGCGCCCGAAGACGCAACCCAACGCGATGCTGGGCGCGAGAATGTCAGCGATTTTCCAGAGCCGCAGCTTCTTGAGGCGCGTGTAGAGGATGCAGGCCAGCGACGCGCCGATCAGCCCGCCGTAATAGACCAGTCCGCCTTTCCAGACCATGAAGACGTCCGCGAAGGGCTTGCCTTCAAACGCTTCGTGCCAATAGGAAAGGACATAAAGCGTCCGCGCGCCGACAATGGTCCCGATAATCAGCCACGGGCCAAGGTCGATGATTTGCTCCGCCGCAACACCTTCGCGCAGCCCCCGCCGGCTGGCAGTCCAGAGGCCGGCCAGAAAGCCCAGCGCCACCATCACGCCATACCATTTGATGGTGAGCGGGCCGAGTTCAAACGCAATTGGATGCATTGCTTAAAGTGTAGAATTGAAAGGCAAAGCTGGAAAACGAAATTGCGCCGCGCCGCCCACACAGCCAAATCAAGACCGGAGCCAGGCCGGCCTCAGCCGCAGCACGCGGTCAGTTCCGGTTTGTGGCTACGGCAGGCACAGGCGGGGTCGGGCGCGGCGATAGCGGCAGGGGCGGCGGGCGCGGCGGCAGGCCCGGCGGCAAGGGCGGGGGCAATCGGTGGACCAGCTCGCGCCAGGCCTGGCGTTCGGCGGGCGACATCAGCTTCCAGCGCTCGACGCTCCTCAAAAACTGCTGGCGCTCGGCCAGGCTCAGACCGGCGAACTTCTCAAAGGACCGAATGCACTGGTCGCGCTGATCGGGAGGCAAATTGCCGAAGGTCCGCAGCGTTTTCTCGATCTGCCGCCGCTCCGGCCCGGACAGCGTGCTTAGCGCCTTCTGCTTCTTCTCGGGGGTGAGGTCGAAGAACTCTTTGAACCGGTTTAACATTTTCCGGCGCTGGTCCTCGGACAGCGAGCTCCACTTGTTAATGCCCTGTTCGAGCATTGCGCGACGCGCCGGCGGGATGGCTTCGAGCGTCTGCCGCCGCTGCTCGGCCGTGCGGCCTTCGATGTCGGTCAGGTAACTGATGGTGGCTTGGTTTGCCAGAAGCTCCTTTTGCACATCCGGCGGCAGCTTGTCCCATTCCTGCAACCGGTCTTCGACCAACTTGCGGTCCTGCTCTGGAATCGTGGCCAGTTGGGCGGGGCGATTAGTCGCCGGCGCGGTCATCAGCGGCAGCAGGTACCAGCGCAGTTCGGTCACGCGCAGGCGCAACTCGCGGTCATCGGGTTGAAGTGATTCATATTCGCGCACATCGGCCAGAATCTGCTTCTGGATTTCCGACGGGCGATTCGTCAGGGCCTGTTTTCGCTCGGTGGCATTCATCGCGAGCAGTTCGCGGAAGAAGCTTACAGGCGAGCGAACCTGCGGCAACGGCGGCACGGGCTTGGGCAGCGCCGGGGGGCCAGGCACGAACGGACGCGCGTTGGTTGAGTTGGCTGGCGCCGAAACCGTGTGGTTGGTAGCGACCTGAGCCGGCAGCGAGGCCCCCAGCAGTTGGCTGGCGCCCAGTAGGACGGCCAGCCGGAACATTTTACGTCCAGGCAAACTCATTGCGGGTATTGCAGGTCCGCGAGCAGTTGCTCGTCGGGGAGAGGGGTTGGATTCGACACGCGAATGGCGTCGAAGTCTTCCAGAATCTCGGGGCCGGGCAGGGAAGACACGTTGGAAACGGCCGCCACGCTGTGCGCATATTCCCTCAACCGGGCGGCTTGAAGCTGACGGTATGAAACCAAACCCGCACCCAGGATGACGGCGGCGAAAGCCACTTTGGGCAGCCAGCGCAGCCGCGGCCAGCCCCCCCATTTCCATCCCGACCGGCGCAGTTCCGCGGCGGCTTCCCGCTCGGCGGCCCGCAACACGCGCGCTGTGAAATTGCCCGGCACGGGCACGTCCGGCAACCGGCCCAGGGCCGCGTTCAGCCCGGCTTCGGCTTCCCAGTCCGCCTGCGCCTCAGGGTGCGCCGCCAGCCAGGCCTGCAACCGGGTTTCTTCGGCGCCGGTGAGTTTCCGCCGCCAGCTTAGCTCGCGCAAATGGTCATAAATTGGGTCGTTGGTCATATAACGTTGCTCAGAGTATTAAAACCGCTGCCTCCACAAAGTTGCTTTCATTTCGACTCGCGCCAGGCGCCGGTCTGCAAATAGGGCTTGAGCTTCTGCTTGAGCGTTTCCCGCCCCCGGTGAATGAGGGATTTGGTCGCCGACACCGAACAGCCGAGCACCCGGGCGATTTCCTCGTAACTCAGTTCGTCCTGGCGGCAGAGCAGGATGGCGAGGCGCTGGTTTTCCGGCAACTCGGCGACGGCCTGCTCGATTTTAGCTTCCAACTCGCGGTGCAACAGGCGCTCGGGCGGCGACGCTGTCTGCTTGTCCTCGAACTGGCGCAGCGGCTGGTCTTCCTGCTCGGGGTGGGGTGCGTCCATCGATTCCGCCAGATGCCGCGAGCGGCGGCGGATTTCATTCAGGCACAGGTTTCGCGCGATGGTAAACAGCCAAGTCGAGAACTTGGAGGAGACCTTGTAGCGGCGCGCCGATTTGAACACCTGCACGAACACAGCTTGCGCGAGGTCCTCGGCTTCGGTCGCGTCGCGCAGCATGCGGCCAGCGAGATTCATGACCGGCTGCTTGTATTTGCCCACCAGCAGCGCAAAAGCGCCCATGTCGCCCTGTTTCACGCGCAACATCAGGGCGGCATCGGGATCGGGCGCGGGGGCCATATTCGCCAGTTTAACAAACACCGGGACGGGGACAAGGTTTCGCGGGCGCTTGCGTTGCGGAGCTTTTGCGCCCAGAGTAATTCGCGCATGCAGGAATTGCTGAAGCAGATCGAAGCAAGTGCCGCGGCGCGCCTGGCGCTGCCGCCGGGCCGGGAGCCCGCCCAGGAGCTGGCCCGCTACAAGGCCTTCCTCAAGGTGGAAACGCACCGCCTCAAGCTGCGGCATCGCGCCGGCGCCGGCGGCCTGGAAATCTGCCACGCCCGCGCCGCGATCCTGGACGCGCTGCTGCGCCACCTGTGGGACGCGGCCAAAGCCAGCTTGTCCGAGCAGGCCCGGGAAGAGTTTCCCCAGTTGGCGCTGGTGGCCCTGGGCGGTTATGGCCGGGCGGAGCTTAATCCGCACAGCGACATCGACCTCATGTTCCTGCACAGCCGGCAGGTCGCCGCCGGCACCCGCCCGCTGCCGCACCTCTCCCGCATCATCGACGGCCTCCTCTATCCGCTTTGGGACATTGGCCTGAAGATCGGGCACGCGGTCCGCAGCATTGAGGATTGCGTGAAGATCGCCAACAGTGACATGCAATCCAAGACCGCGCTGATCGAGGCGCGGCTCATCACGGGCGACGACGCGCTGTGCAAGCGGTTCCAGAAGACCCTCGTCAGCAAGTGCGTCACCGGCTACGAGCAGGAATACATCGCGATGCGCCTGGCCGATCAGTCGGCCCGGCGCGCCAAGTTCGGCAACTCGGCCTGCATGCAGGAGCCCAACCTCAAGAGCGGCTGCGGCGGCTTGCGCGACTTCCAGAACCTGCTCTGGATGGCGTTCTTCAAATACCGCACCCGCACGCTCAAGGAGCTGCAGGCGCACGACCTCATTGGCGAAGGCGAGCGCAAGCACCTGGAAGGGGCCTACGACTTCCTGCTCCGCGCGCGCACCGAGATGCACTACCACGCCGACCGCGCGATGGACGTGCTGAGCAAGGACCTGCAGCCCGCCGTCGCCTATAATCTCGGCTACCGCGAACGCTCGCCCAGCAAACGCATCGAGGATTTCATGCGCGACGTTTACACCCACTCGCGCAATATCCTTCTCATCACGCGCACCCTGGAACAACGGCTGGCGCTTCTCCCGCAGGCGCGCCGGCTCTCGGGGTTTTCGCTGGCCGGCAAGTTCTCGGGGCTGCTCCCCGGCGGACGCAAGCCCGTCGCCGAACCGGTGGACGGGTTCAAGTTCAGCGACGGTGAAATCCACGCCACGTCCCACCACGTCTTTCGCGACCAGCCGCGCCGGCTGATGCGCGTCTTTCTGTACGCGCAACAGCGCGGGCTGCGGTTGCACCCCGACTTGGCCCAGCTCATCCGCAACCAGCTCGGGCTGGTGGACCGCGCGTTCATGGCGGACGAGCACGTGCGGGAAAGCTTCCTGGCCATCCTCGACCAGCGCGGGAGCGTCGCGCCCATCCTGCGCGCCATGCACGAGGTTGACCTGCTCGGCAAGTACCTCCCCGAGTTCGGCAAGCTCACCTGCCTGGTGCAACATGAGTTCTACCACCAATACACCGCCGACGAGCACACGCTGATGTGCCTCGAGCAATTGGACCGCATCTGGGAAGCCAAAGCGCTGCCCTACTCCACCTACACCCCCCTCTTCCAGAAGCTGGAGCGGCCCTTCGTGCTCTACCTGGCCTTGCTCCTCCACGACGTCGGCAAAGCCGACGGCCACGGCCATCACACCGAGGTAAGCCGCGAGCTGGCCCTGCGCGCCGCCAAACGCCTCAACCTGGACGAGGCGGCCACCCAGACCTTGCGGCTCGTGATCGAGCACCACTTGCTCATGGCCAGCCTTTCGCAGCGGCGCGACCTGGAGGACCCGGCGGTGATCCGGCAGTTTGCCAAGCAAGTGCAGACGCCTGAAACGCTCGCCTTGCTCACGCTCCACACCTTTGTCGATGCCCAGGCCACCAGCGACAAGCTGTGGAACGGCTTCAAGGATCTGCTGCTCGGCTCGCTGCACCACAAAGCCCTGCAACTGATGACCGGCGGCGCCGAGTTCGCCCGCGCCGAAGAGAAGCAGCGCGAACTGCTGATGCAGGAGGCCCGCCGCCTGGCGCCCGAGCACTTGAGCGAGG
This sequence comes from Verrucomicrobiota bacterium, assembly GCA_050011195.1. Classification (GTDB taxonomy): domain Bacteria; phylum Verrucomicrobiota; class Verrucomicrobiia; order Limisphaerales; family UBA8199; genus PALSA-1440. The sequence continues at coordinate 20,691 of JBEKJO010000073.1, forward strand.
AGGAACTGCAAGCCCACTTCGCCACGCTGCCCTCCCGCTACTTCCAAATCCATCCCGCCAAGGAACTCCTGGCCGACCTCATCCTCGCGCACCGCTTCATGCGTCTCCAGACCTCCGAGGAGGAAAACCCGCTGGCGCCCGTCGTCAACTGGCACAACGAGCCTGACCGCGGCTACAACGCCGTCAAAATCTGCACCTGGGACCGCGCCGGCCTCTTCCGCAAGATCGCCGGCTCCCTCAGCGCCGCCGGCCTGAACATCCTCAGCGCGCAAATCTTCACCCGCAGCGACGACATCGTCCTGGACACCTTCTTCGTCGCTGACGCCATCACCGGCAACCTGGCCGGCCCCGACCAGCGCGACCGCTTCGAGAGCGTCCTCCACAAAGCCCTGACCGGCGAGGAGGTGGATTTCCCCGTCCTGATTGGGCGGCAAAAGATCACCCGCCCGCTCTACCAGGCCTACACCGGCGAAAAGATCGCCACCCAAATCCGTCTCGACAACGACGCCTCCGAGACCCGCACCCTCATCGAAATCGAGACCGAAGACCGCATCGGCCTGCTCTACACGATCTCGCAGACGCTGACCGAGCTGGCCCTGGACATTTCCGCCGCGAAGATTTGCACCGAACGCGGCGCCGCCCTCGACAGCTTTTACGTCCGCGAGTTGAGCGGGGGAAAGGTCCTTGCGCCCGAACGGCGCCACGCCATCGAGCACAAGCTCCGCCACGCCATCCACAACCTGGATGCGCCGTGAGGTCGAGCCCGGCTGGCCTGCCCCTCCCCGCCCTTGCTTGGTCCGCCCGGTCAGGGCCAGGCAGGAGTGTCATGCTGGCCACGGGATCCGCGCAAACCTGCGAGGTATTGGCCAGCATATTATGAGGGCACGATGCGCGGCGGGGGTGCTTTGACGAACTGGGTTGCGCGCAGGTAGATCGGTTCCAGGCTCTCGCCTGGAACAAAGTCGGTTCGCCCCCGGGCCAGTTGCCCCAAGGTCGCGGCGCGGGGATAAAGCACGCGGCTGCCCGGAAACCAGTTGGTCACTTCCGGGCCGAGGATGATCGCGCCGGCCCTCTGGCGCGCTTGGACATCCGGCAAGCTGGCCAAGTGCAGCGGTTCGATTTCCCGTCGCGCCTCCGCGCTGAGGTCGTAGCCGGCGAGATAGAATTCATTGCGTTGCGCATCAATCACAACCTGGACCCGCCCGAAAATCCCCTCGGCCTGGGCCTCGGCCGCGAGACATTCGGCGGTGCTAAGGCCCAGGAGTTTCACCGGGCGCGCCAGTTGCCAGCCTTGCGCCAGCGCGATGGCCAAACGAATGCCCGTGTAGGAGCCCGGCCCAAGGCCGATGGCCAGGCATTCGATCTGCGCGCGCTCGACTTGCGCCTGCCGCAAAGCCTCCTCCACCAGGCCCAGCGCGTTCGTGGAGCAAGCGCCGGTCTCGATGGCCTCCCCCAGACAAAACGGCCCGGCGTCCAGCCGCTCCCGCACCACCGCCACGCTGCGTTGCGGCGAAGAGAACTCAAGCGCCAGAATCTTCATAGCTGATGCGCCGCTCTGTCTCGCTGAGGACCTCGATTTGGACCCGGCGATAGGGGTGAGCGAGACGGGTAATTGGTGATTGGTGATTGGTAATCGGTGATTGGTGATCGGTGAGTGCTGACTGTGGGCCGCGGACTTTGCGCTGTGGACTTTGGACTTTGGACTTTGGACTTTGGACTTGGCCGAACCACCGTTCCGCCCATTCAATCACCGTAACGCCTGCCGGCTTCAAATATTCCTCCAGCCCGGCGGCAGCGATTTGCTCGCGTGTATCGAGCCGGTACAAATCCAGATGGAACAGCGTCAGCCGTCCGCCGCTATAGATGTTCACCAGGGCAAACGTGGGGGAATGCACGCGCGTCGTGATGCCCAGCCCGTGCGCCAGTCCCTTAACGAGTTGCGTCTTGCCCGCGCCCAGGTCTCCGGACAGGCCGATGACCAGGCCGCTCTCGGCGGCGCGGCCCCATTGTTCGCCGAGCGCGGCGGTCTCGGCGGGGCTATGCGAAATGCACGTAGCCATCAGCCGTCAACGGGTTCACGCCTTGCTGGTCGCGAATAGTGATTCCCTCGCCCGCCTTGATTTTGCCGATGCAAGTCAGCGCGAGACCGGGGAATTGTTTCTTCCACGCGTCGAGCAGCGGCACGGCGTCGCGGCTGGCGACCGTGAACAGCAGTTCAAAATCCTCGCCGTCGGTCAGGGCGGCCAGCAGGGGCGGCTTGGTGGCAGACGCGGCTTTGGCGGCGCGGCGCGCCGCCTGGCTGATGGGAATCGCGCTGGCCAACAGTTCCGCGCCCACCCCGCTGGCGGTCAGAATATGGCGCAGGTCGCCCGCCAACCCATCGCTGATGTCCAGCAGGGCGTGCAGGGAAAACTGTTGCGCGAGCCAGCGCGCCTCGGCGAGGCGCGGCTCGAATTCGAGATGCTTGCCGGTCAGGGAGCCGCCCAGTTCGCCCGTCACAAAGATCGCGTCGCCCGCTTCCGCGCCCGAGCGCAGCACGCCCTTGCCGCGCGGCACCCAGCCCAGCAGCGCGACGGAAATGAGGATGCCCCCGGGGTTGGTGGTGGTTTCGCCCCCGACAATGGCCACCTGGTGCCGGCGCGCCAGGGCGTTCAGGCCGGTGTAAATCGCCTCCACAAAGTCGGGCTTGAAGTCGCGCGGCAGGGCGATGGTCACCAGCGCCGCGCTCGGTGTCCCCGCCATAGCCGCAATGTCGCTCAGGCACCGGGCCAGCGCTTTGTGGCCGATCTTTTCCGGCGCCGTTCCGGGCGCGAAATGGACCCCCTCTACCACCGCATCGGTCTTGAACAACAGCAGCCGGTCCGGCACGCCCGCATCCAACACGGCGCAGTCATCCCCGGCCCCCACGACCACGGAGGGATTGGTCGGGAGCGCGCGTGTCAAGCGGCGGATCAGGTCAAACTCGTTCATCAGGCCCCGATTTGCTGCAACCCCAGCAGCCTCGCCAGGTTAAACGCGTTGAACAGCATGTGGGCGGTGATGGGGGCCAGCAAGTTGTTCGTTCGCTCATACAGCGCCGTCAACACCAGGGCCAGCACCGCCAGCGGCACGAAGGTGACCGCGTTCATGTGGACCGCCGCAAACAGCAGCGCGGTGCCCCATAAGGCCAGCCGTGGATGCCCCGTTTGTTTGATCGCGGGGTAGAGAATGCCTCGAAACAGCACTTCCTCCGCCACCGGCGCCAGCAGCACCGCGGCTGCCCCCAGCGTCAGCCGCCCTCCCCAGGACACGCTGACTCGCAACGCGTGAACGGGCAGTTGTTCCTGCGGTTCCATTTTGAAGTGTGGCAGGTGCGTCATCACCAGCGCGGAGGCCCACTGCAGCCCCGCGCCGAAGGGTAGAAAGATCAACGCCGCCAGCAGCCCCAACAGCACCGCCTGGGGCCGCTGGTTCAAAAACCCGAAGCCCTCCGTCCAATTGGTTTGATGCTCCCGCAGAAAGCGGGCAACCAGAATCAAAGCCGCGCCCTGGAAACTCAACGTGGCGATGCTCATTCGCCAGATTGAAACGTCCGCTTCGGACACCCCCGATAATCGCTGCACCCACAGGCCCAGAAACATCCCGCCGTAAGCGCAAGCCATCAGCGCCACCAGCCGCCGCCTGAACGTCTCCAGCCGCCAGGGTTTGCCGATCAAGATCAGCGTCGCCGCCAGGCAGCTCATCGCGACCGCCGCCAATGCGTAAAACAGCTTCGGGCTGGCCTTTCCCTCGGCGCCGGCGTAATGCCCCACGCTCACCAGCAGGGAGCCGGCATAAACGCAAATGATCACGCTTAATAACAAGCGCATGATCGCATCCGCCTTCCAGGGTTTCGCCGAAAGCATGAACTAACCCTATCTCACCCCCGACGCAGTGACGATGCAAAAAGCGGTCTTTTGCTTTCCGCGCCGTTGCGGGCTATGGTTGCCGGAATGAACCAAGGCACGACGGCTTCTCTGGCGCTGGCTGGCGCTCCGGGTTTGACGGCGTGCCGCCAGCTAAAGCTGTGGCGAAAAACGTTGTGACTGACCATTCCGCCGTCGCCGCGCCGGCCCGCACGAACCGGCTTGCGCGCGAGAAATCTCCCTACCTGCTCCAGCACCAGCACAACCCGGTGGACTGGTATGCCTGGGGCGAGGAGGCCTTTGCCAAAGCGCGCCGGGAGCAGCGGCCCATCTTCCTGAGCATCGGCTACTCGACCTGCCATTGGTGCCACGTCATGGAACGCGAATCCTTCGAGAGCCCGGAGGTCGCCGCCTTCCTCAACGGCCATTTTGTCAGCATCAAGGTGGACCGCGAGGAGCGGCCGGATGTGGATAAGATTTACATGACCTTCGTCCAGGCCACGACCGGCCAGGGCGGCTGGCCGCTGAACGTATTCCTCACGCCGGAGCTGAAGCCGTTCTTCGGCGGGACCTATTTCCCCCCCGATAACCGCTCTGGCCGGCCGGGCTTTTTGCAGGTGCTGCACGAGGTGCAGCAGGTCTGGCAGTCGCGCCGCGCCGAGCTGGCCGACTCGGCGGCGGACATCCTTGCGCGCCTGGAGCAACTGAGCGTCAGCCACGAGCGTTTATCCGGACTGGTGTTGACCTCCGCCGTCCTGCGCCACGCGGGGTCCGTCTGCAAAGCCAGCTACGACCCCCAACAGGGCGGGTTCGGCGGCGCGCCCAAGTTTCCCCAGCCCAGCCAGCCGCAGTTCCTGCTGCGCTACGCCCGGCGCTTCCACGACGAAGACGCCGTCCGCATGGTGTTGCACACTTGCGACCGCATGGCGGCCGGCGGCATTCATGATCAACTGGGCGGCGGCTTCGCCCGCTACTCGGTCGATGCCGAGTGGCGGGTGCCGCATTTCGAGAAGATGCTCTACGACAACGCGCAGTTGGCGACGTTGTATCTCGATGCCTTTCTGGTGAGCGGCGAGGCCCGCTACGCCGAGGTGGCGCGCGACATCCTCGATTACGTGCTGCGCGACATGACCCATCCGGACGGCGGTTTCTATTCCGCCGAGGACGCCGATAGCGAGGGACACGAGGGCAAGTTCTACTGCTGGACGCGCGCGGAGCTGGCGAAGCTGCTCGCGCCTGAGGAATTCAAAGTGGCGGGCCGCTACTTCGGCATCACGGAGCAGGGCAACTTCGTTGACCACAGCCACCCCGAGCCGTTGTCGAATCAGAACGTGTTGAGCGTCGCCGACCCAACACTCACCGGGCCAGAGACGGCTTTGCTGGCGTCGGCCAAAAGCAAGATGTTCGCCGCGCGCGCCCAACGCGTCCGCCCGCTGTGCGACGACAAGGTGCTCGCCTCCTGGAACGGCCTGATGCTCGGCGCGATGGCGCGGGCCGGCGCGGTATTGGGCGAAGAGGCCTATCGCGCCGCCGCGGAACAGAACCTCGCCTTCCTCCAGGCCAGGCTTTGGGATGCCAAAACCAAGACCCTCTGCCACCGCTGGCGCGATGGCGAGCGCGACAGCGTGCAGTTGCTCGAAGGTTACGCCTTCCTCCTGGCGGGCGTGACTGATCTCTATGAGGCTACCCTTAAGGCGGAACACCTTGATTTTGCCGTCGCTCTGGCCGAAAGCATGTCTGCCAGGTTTTACGACGCCGAGAACGGCGGCTTCTGGCAGAGCGCTGCCGGGGCGAAGGACCTCATCCTTCGCGTCAAAGAGGATTACGACGGCGCTGAACCGTCCGGCAACTCGGTCGCCATCCTCGCGTTGCTGAAGCTTGGCCGGATCACCGACCGAAAGGAGTTCACCCGGGCCGCCGAGAAGAGCCTGCGGCTGTTTGCGAACCGCCTCCAGCAAGTCCCCCAGGCCGTGCCCTATATGCTCCAGGCCCTCGACTTCTCACTCGAAGAACCCCGGCGCGCGGTGGTCGCGGGCGACCCGGGCAGCCCGGAAACCCGCGCGTTGCTGTGCGCCATTCACTCCGTGTATCAGCCCAACAAAGTCGTGCTCGGCAACACGGGCTCCGTCGAGCCTTTCGCCAAAGCTCTGCCCGCTCGGGGTGGTACCGTGGTTTATCTCTGCACCGGCACCGCCTGCCAGCCGCCGGCCAGTGACCCGGCGCAAATCAGAAAAGCAGCGCTTTCATGGTGATTGGTGATCGGTGACAATAAAAGCACTACAAAGGTACGAAGGGGAAAAGAGACTGAGCACGGCCGCGTGGCCGAGACGACATAAAGCCGCGGCTGTTGGGCGGCGAAAACACCTCGCACAATGTTTGCTGTCAACACCTGACTCCAGCCCTCGGCCTATGGGGTGTTTACCCCATTGGCGAACAGGGGCATCCTGAGCATAATCGGTGAACGATCAATCTTTTATGCCCTGGGAAATACAGTATGTGCCCGAGAAAGAAACGGTGGTGGTGACCACCACCGGTCCCGTGTCGGATGACGAAGCCAGAGAACTGACAGGCCGGGCGATCACGCTGCTCAGGGAGACCCAGGCAACCCGTGTCCTGGGCGACTGTCGCGCGATGGAATCGGCGCCTTCGTTGGGGGTGGTGTATTGGCTCGTCAACGACTACGCCGACCGTGGCGTGCCCAGGCAAACCAGAATCGCCGTGGTCCACTCCCCGGCGCCGCACGTAGCCGAATTCGCGCGGTTTTACGAGACGGTCTGTTTCAACCGCCGGTTCGAGGCCAAGACCTTCTGCGATCGAGAGGCCGCGGAGGCCTGGCTCCATTCGGGCGCAACGGGGTGACCGGTCAATCCCTGCGGATGGGCTGCGGGTAACCGGGGAATTTCATAGCGTGTAGCCGCCGACGGCAGTCGGCGCTGATTTTTCAGCCCCGAAAGATGGCGCCGACTGCCGTCGGCGGCTACACCCTGTAGGCGGTTTGTGCGAGGTATGAGAATTCCAGGGTAACGCGCGTTGCGCGAGTTCCCACAGCCTGCAATTCGCCCGCTCGCCATCCGGCGATTCGTTGCCTTCAGCCTCTCGGGTGGTTATCATTCCGCCATGAACAGGCTTCTTGTGCTCTGTCTCGCCGCCCTGATGCTGGCGGGCTGCCAGTCCCACCCGCTGTCGCTGGTCACTGCCCCGCGCGTGACGGGCCGGGTCTTGGCGGCCGACACCGGCCGGCCGCTGGCCGATGTCAAGGTTAGCAGCGGCGAGCGAGCCGAGGACTTCAATGGCGCTGTGCCGCCCAAAGGCGGTGAACGCATGATGGCCAAGGCCGCCGTGCGGACCGACCCGGAGGGCCGGTTCGTTCTGGAAACCGAGCGTGTGTTGACCCCCTTCCGTGGGAGCGGATGGTTCGCAGTGCAGCTTTGCTTCGAACACCCCGGCTACGAGCGCTTCCTGACCAATTATTCGTACCTCAACCTCGGCACCAACTCCTGGAATGGAGAGTCGGTGCTCGATGCCGGCAAGATTCTCTTGCAGCCGGCGCCCAAATGACCGGCGCTCCTCATCTTGACCGTACCACCGGAGTGCGCCCGTCCCCGGGCGCAGCGACCTCCGCAGGCAAGGGGGTCTCTCAACGTTCTATTATGCCGGGGGGTTCGGAGCCTGCTGCGCCCGGGGAGGGGCGCACTCCGGCCCAGTCGCC